>JAISFF010000007.1 GCA_031263725.1 Lysobacteraceae bacterium
CGAACGGTTCTACAACGCACGGCGCCAGCACTCAACGCTGGGATACGTCAGCCCCATGCAGTTCGAGGCGGCGGCTTGTTAGGTTAAACAACTTGTCCGGAAAAATGGGGCAAGGCCACATAGGTGCTATACAGCTATGGGCATGCGTTAGGTTCTGCGCTGGCAGATGCCCTAGACCAACGCGCGCAGCACGTGCTCGGGATCCTTTTTCAATGCGCGCAGCAATGCGCGAGACGGGTCGCTCGGCTCACGACGCCCCTGTTCCCAGTTCTGCAACGTGGTCACGGGAACGTCGATCAGCTTGGCCTGCGATAAACCGGTCGCTTGGCGGATACACTTGATGTTGGTTGCATCGACATGGAACTCGCGCGAAGGCGCACGCTCGCCACGGACGATTTCGTCCATCTGCGTCACGCTTTCCAGCAGTTCGTCGAACAGAGTCTTCTCCATGTCTTACCTCCAAGTCTCGACGATCCTGCGGAGCGCTTTGTGCTGTGAATACCGGGGAATCGTTCGTCTCAGGCATGTGATCTCCTGAGCTTTGTGACCGACCGCTTCTGGCCGGAAGTCGACATCCATTACCACTCAGGTCTGAGTTGGTCTGGGCGAGGATGGAGACTTCGACCTAATCAGGGAGAGGCGTGGATACGAACGCGAATGAATCCGACGTGTAGCCATCAGGCCTAAGGGAGTTCCATGCCTCTTTGGTCCGTAGCCTTTGCATCAACTCCTGACGTTTTGATCGGTAGAGGAATTTCCTGAAGGAAGTACCCCCTCATGATCGATGGCCCGAAGTTTGGACTGGTTGCTTAGCCAGCTGTTTTCGTAGCTATCGGGGTGTATTGAACAGGGAACCTCTGCGGTTTTCGCAAGTGCCCTGAAAAAGTAGGGTAAAAATACAAATAAAATCAATAACATAAAAATTCATTCGTCAAACAGAAGCAGCAGGGCGACTGAGCACGTCCGAAAACACCGTCCCAATCGACCGGAAAGCCCGCGAAAGCGGGCTTTCCGTCGGTTTGGTCCATGTTCCCCCGTCCACCGACGGCTCGTAGCTGACCGGCCGATGACTTCATCGATCTTGTGGCCGCACGCCGCATGCGGAGGATTTCCCCGCCAACGACGGAGGCGGGTTTCCACTTGGGGCGTGCTTACTGCAGGTCGCGCAGGTTCAGCCGTCGCAGCTTGGGGGCTTTGACCGAAGCGATGCCAATCACGCCCAGAATGGCGAAACCGCCGACGATCACGGCGGGAACCAGTCCCAGCAGGCGCGCCATGCTGCCCGCGTAGAAAGCTCCCAGTTCGTTGGACGAGCCGATGAAAATGCCGTTGATCGACGACACCCGCCCGCGCATCTCGTCGGGCGTGGCCAATTGCAGGATGGTCGAGCGGACCACGACGGAGACGCCGTCGCAGGCGCCATAAGCGAGCAGGATCACGGCCGACAGCCAGAAATTCCGTGAAAGGCCGAAAGCGATGACGGAAACGCCGAAACAGGCCACCGCGATCAGCAGCGCCCGTCCCGCGTTTTCCTGCAACGGATGCCGGGCCAGCCAGAGGCCCGCGCAGATCGAACCGATCGCGGGCGCGGCTCGCAGTATTCCCAACCCTTCCGGGCCGTGGTGCAGGATGTCGTGAATGAAGGCCGGCAGCATCGCCACCACGCCGCCGAGCAGCACGGAGAACATGTCCAGCGACATCGCGCCGAGCATGATCTGATTGCCGAACACGAAGCGCAGTCCTTCGCGGATGCTGGCGAAGATCGGCGCGCGTTCAGCGCTTGCCGGAGGTTCGCGGACGCCGCGCAGGCTCCCGATCACGATCATCGAGGTCAGGGCGAAGCCCGCGGCCACGCCGTAGGCGAGCTGCGGACTGCCCCAGCCGACCAGGACGCCGCCCAGGGCCGGGCCGATCACCATGCCGGCCTGGAAGATCACGCTGCCCAGGCCGGCGCCGCGGGCGAACTGGTCGCGTTCGAGCACGCGCGCGAACAACGCGTTGTAGATCGGGGTCAGGAAGGAGCGGACCATTCCGGTCAACGCGATTGCCGCGTAGATCGGCCAGATGCCATGGAACGGCAGCCAGCCCAGGGCGAAAACCATCAATGCCAGCGCCGTCAACGCCAATCCCAGACAGGCCATCATCCCCAGCCTGCGGCGGGGCAGATGATCGACCAGATAGCCGGCGAACGGCGCTATGCAGAAATAAGGCAGGACTTCGGCCAGTCCGATCAGGCCCAGCGAAAAGGGCTTTCCGGTGATGACATACACATGCCAGCCGACCGCGACCGCAACGATCTGGTAGGAGAGGATCGCGCAGATGCGATAGACGAGCAGGGTAATGAAGCCACGATTACGCAACAGCGCCGAGGCGCTGGTATCCGGGGTCGGATTCGGAGGTTCTTCGTTCACGCTTGTCGGCCTGCGGTATCGCGGATGAAACCGAGCAATGCGGCCAGGCCATTGCTGCGGGTCGGGGAGAGATGCCTGGACAGGCCGATGCTCTGGATGTACTCGGGTTCAGTCGCCATGATTTCAGCGGCGGAACGGCCCGAATACACCCGCAGCGCGAGATAGATCAGGCCGGAAACGATGCTGGAATCGCTTATCGCGTGAAAGTTCAGACATTCGCCGTCGCCCTGCGGAACGATCCACACCTGCGATTGGCAACCGTGCAGGCGATGCTCCTCGGTCTTCCATTCTTCGGGGAAAGGAGGCAGCTTGCGACCCAGGTCGATCAGATACTGATAGCGTCCGGACCAGTCGCCGAGCAGCGAGAATTCGTCGGCGATCGCGGCTTGCGCGGCGGCGGCGGTGGGTTCGAGGGGGAAGATCGTTTCAGTCACGGGAATCGATAATAGATAGGGGGGCGTGTCGCCGGCGGCGTGGATCAGGCGCGTTTCCAGCGCACACCCTGCGGCGTGTCTTCGAGCACGATGCCTTTGCCCAGCAACTCGTCGCGGATGGCATCGGCGCGGGCGAAGTCGCGGGCCTGTTTGGCTTCGGTCCGCGCATCGATCAGGGCCTGGATCTGTGCTTCGTCGTCCTGCGAGGCGCCTCGTGCGAACCAGTCGGCGGCACGCTGCTGCAGCAGTCCCAGGGCGAGGCCGGCGCCCAGCAGGCCGGCCTTGGCGTGTCGCTTCTGTTCCGTCGAATCCGCCTTGCGGGCCTCGGATGCCAGACGCGAGATCTCGGCCAGCGCGGCCGGGGTATTGAGATCGTCGTCGAGATTGGCCTCGATGCTGTCGGGGATGCGGGCCTCGACCGGTTCCCCGCCCAGGTCGCGCAGGGTCCCGTACAGCCTGTCGAGGGTCCGCACCGATTGCTCGATCAAAGCGTCGGACCAATCCAGCGGCTGCCGGTAGTGCGCCGACAGCAATGCATAGCGCAGTGCCTCGGCCGGGTGCTTTTCCAGCAGCGCGTGCACGGTTTCGATGTTTCCCAGGGACTTGGACATCTTGGCGCCGCCGAAATTGAGCATGCCGTTGTGCAGCCAGAAACGCGCGAAGATCCGGCCGCCGTGGGCGCACTCGCTTTGTGCGATCTCATTCTCGTGGTGGGGAAAGCGCAGGTCGATGCCGCCGGCATGAATATCGATGGTATCGCCGAGATGGGCCGCCGCCATCGCTGAGCACTCGATGTGCCAGCCGGGGCGGCCGCGTCCCCAGGGCGAGTCCCACCCGGGAAGATCGTCGGTCGATGGCTTCCACAGGACGAAATCGCCCGGATTCCGTTTGTAGGGGGCCACCTCCACCCGCGAGCCGGCCAGCATCTCCTCCGGACTCTGCCGCGACAGCTTGCCGTATTCGGGAAAACGATCGACCGCGAACAGGACATGGCCTTCGGCGGCATAGGCATGGCCGTTGCCGACCAGTTGCTCGATCATCGCGATGATCTGCGGAATATGCGCCGTGGCTTCGGGCTCGATATCCGGTGGCGCCACGCCCAGAGCGGCCATGTCGGCGCGATAGGCGGCGGCGAACCTGTCGGTGATGACGCTGATCGGGACCTGCTGTTGCCTGGCCGCAGCGTTGATCTTGTCATCGACATCGGTGATGTTGCGGGCGTACCGCAACGCGCCATGGCGCCGCCGCAGCAGCGCCGCCAGCACGCCGAATACCACCGGGCCGCGCGCATTGCCAATGTGCACATAGTTGTAGACCGTCGGCCCGCAGACGTACATGGTCGGCTGTCCGGGCACCTGTGGCTCGAAAGCCCGGATTTGCCGTTCCAAGGTGTTGTACAGACGCAGACTCATGCGTGAACCCGATAATGAAAACACCGGATTCTACCTTTTGTAGACCCGCGAGTTGCGGGGCGGGGGGAGAAGAATCCTGGGCGGGACGAAATCCGCGGGCACGGTTCAGCCGCTCGCAAGCCGCAGCGCCTACACTAGAGGCATCCGCCCCTTTCTGCTGGACCCATGCGCGTCATTTCCAAGCCAATGCTGTTGTTGTGTGCCTTGTTGGGGCCATTCACAGCTGCGTCGGCACAGCCGGCTTCCAATGCGGAGCCTCTTCCGCCAGCCAGCATCATGCCGGAGCCCGCTGCCAATGTCTCCATCGATTATGCGCAGGTACTGAAGGTCGAGCCGGTCTACGAAATCCTGCGTGCCGCTCGCACCGAGCAGCAGTGCGACCAGGATTCGGCGGAGCCCGATGTCGCGTCCGCCCAGGCCGCCACGCCCCAGCAGAAGGAGGAGGGGGCGTTCTCCAGGATGATGGGAGCGATCAGGGGATTGTTTTCCTCCCGCAACGATAGTGTCATCGTGGTGACGCGTGCGGTACCCTCCAGCCAGGTGAACCCGGAACAGAGCGCCGGCGAACGGCGGAACTGCCGCTTGGTCCAGGTCCAGCGCGAGTTCCAGCGTCCGGTTGCCTACGATGTCGATTACATCTATGCCGGAACCCAATACCGGTCCCGCCTGGGCGACGATCCCGGCAACCGGGTCCGCATCCGGGTCTCGATCACTCCCGATTATCCGGACACCCTTCCGGCCCATTGAAATTTCCCGGTCCCGGCGCTTGCGTCCATACCCGTCGCGTGAGAGGATTCGGGACATGACGACTTTCCTGCAGCCACACGCCGCCAGTGCCGCCCGGATCGCTTCCGGAATGACCTCGCGCGCGCGCCGACCGCTACCCCACATTGTTGCTGGGTAACCGGAGTCGTCAGTCATAACTCGGAACCCGGCCTATGCCGGGTTTTTTCGTTGCTGAATCCCGGGTGCGGAACCCGACCGGAGGCATGGTCGGATATCGCGGACCCACTACCGCAAGACGAAGCGAGGAAACACCATGTCGAATACCCCGTCGTTGCAGCACTTCCTCAACACCCAGGATTGGAGCCGGCAGGACCTGGACGCGCTGCTGGGACAGGCGGCCTGGTACAAGCGGCACAAGCTGGGCGAAGAGCTCAAAGGCAGATCGATCGCGCTGATGTTCTTCAATCCGTCGATGCGGACGCGGACCAGCTTCGAAATCGGCGCATTCCAGCTCGGTGGACATGCGGTGGTATTGCAACCGGGCAAGGATGCGTGGCCCATCGAGTTCGACCTGGGCAGAGTGATGGACGGGGAGGCGGAGGAACACATCGCCGAAGTGGCCAGGGTACTGGGACGCTATGTCGACCTGATCGGCGTGCGCGCGTTCCCGAAGTTCGTGGACTGGTCCATCGATCGCGAGGACAAGGTGCTGAAAAGCTTCGCCAGGTATTCGCCGGTCCCGGTGATCAACATGGAAACGATTACGCATCCCTGTCAGGAACTGGCGCATATCCTCGCGTTGCAGCAGCATTTCGACACCGACGATCTGCGCGGCAGGAAATACGTGCTGACCTGGACCTATCATCCGAAGGCGCTCAATACCGCGGTCGCGAACTCGGCGCTGACGATCGCCACGCGCATGGGCATGGATGTCACTCTCCTGTGTCCGAACGAGGAGTACCTCCTCGATCCGCGCTACATGGACTGGGCCAGGCAGAACGCGGCCGAGAGCGGCGGCGCGCTGCAGGTCAGCCACGACATCGAAAGCGCCTACCGCGGCGCCGACGTGGTCTATGCCAAGAGCTGGGGAGCGCTGCCGTACTTCGGCGATTGGGATGCGGAAAAAGCGATCCGTGACCGCTACAAGCATTTCATGGTGGACGAAGCCAAGATGGCGCTGACCAACAATGGCGTCTTCAGTCATTGCCTGCCGTTGCGTCGCAATATCAAGGCCACGGATGCGGTGATGGATTCGCCGCAATGCATCGCCATCGACGAGGCCGAGAATCGCCTGCACGTGCAGAAAGCGATCATGGCCCGGCTGATTCGTTCGGTATGACCGCGCATGTGCCCAGATCGATACCGTTGAACCGGTGTCGCCGGCGCAGGCCGCTTCATTTGCATGCGTTTTGCCATTCATCCGGCGGGCCTTGTCCGCCATCAACAGGATTCGAGCTATGAGCAAGAAAGATGTTGTCCTGGCCTTTTCGGGCGGACTCGATACCAGCTTCTGCATTCCTTACCTGCAGGAGCAAGGCTATGCGGTACATACCGTGTTCGCCGATACCGGCGGCGTCGATGCCGACGAACGCGCCTATATCGAGAAGCGGGCCGCCGAACTGGGCGCGGCCAGTCATGTCACCATCGATGGCGGACCGGCGATCTGGGACGGTTTCGTCAAGCCGTTCGTATGGGCCGGGGAAGGCTATCAGGGGCAGTATCCGCTGCTGGTTTCCGACCGCTACCTGATCGTGGCCGAAACCCTCAAGCGTGCCGCCGAACTGGGCACCGGGCTCGTCGCTCACGGCTGCACCGGCATGGGCAACGATCAGGTCCGTTTCGACCTCGCGGTCAAGGCCTCGGGCGATTACACGATCATCGCCCCGATCCGCGAGATCCAGAAGGAGCACACTCAGACCCGCGCTTACGAGCAGAAGTATCTGGAGGAGCGCGGTTTCGATGTGCGTTCCAGGCAGAAGAGCTACACCATCAATGAAAACGTCCTCGGCATCACCATGTCCGGTGGCGAGATCGATCGCTGGGAAGCGCCCGGTGACGGGGTGCGCGGTTGGTGCGTGCCGCGCAGCGCCTGGCCGGGCGTGCCGTTGCGGGTCACGCTGACCTTCAAGAATGGCGAGGCGGTGGCCCTGGACGGCAAGCCGCTGGAAGGCGCCAGGCTGCTGGCCAGGCTCAATGTCATGTTCGCGCAGTACGGCGTCGGGCGCGGCATGTATACCGGCGACACCACGGTTGGCCTGAAGGGCAGGATCGTGTTCGAAGCGCCGGGCCTGATTTCGCTGCTGACGGCGCATCGCGCGCTGGAGGAGGCGGTGCTGACCAAACTGCAGAACCGCTTCAAGCCCGATGTCGCGCGCAAGTGGGTGGAGCTGGTCTACGAAGGCTTCTATTACGATCCGCTGAAAACCGATCTGGAAGCCTTCCTGGCCTCGTCGCAGGTCATGGTCAACGGCGAGGTGACGCTGGAGACGCGCGGCGGACGCGTCGATGCGGTGGCGGTGAAGTCTCCGCACATCCTCAATGCCAAGGGCGCCACCTACGCGCAATCGGCGGACTGGGGCGTGGCCGAGGCGGAGGGGTTCATCCGCCTGTATGGCATGAGTTCCACGCTGTGGGCCGAGGTCAACCAGTAACCGCACATGGGCGCGCTACGCATCAGCACGGACAGGACTGAGCTGGATCTCGGCATGATCCACCGGTTCCTCTCGACCCAGGCGTACTGGAGCCGCGGGGTTGAACGGGAGCAGGTCGGAAACGCCATCGCGCACTCGCTGTGCTTTGGCGGCTACCTGGAAGACCAACAGGTGGCGTTCGCGCGGATGATCACCGATTACACCGGTTTCGCCTATCTGGCCGATGTGTTCGTGCTGCCGGAACACCGTGGTCGCGGCCATGGCATCGCCCTGATCGAGGCCGTGATGGCGCACCCGGTGGCGCGGAAGGTGCGCAAGTTCATGTTGACCACATCCGACGCCCAAGGGTTGTATGCGAAGTTCGGGTTTGCCGAATTGTCCAACCCGCGCATCATCATGGAGCGGCTGCGGGCGCAGCCGGAACCCGTCGCCGTTTCCGGCGCGGTTTGACGCCGCCTAGCGAGATTGCATATTCATGGCCGAGTTGCTGGACAAAACGCTCGAACACCTTGCCGCACTGGTGGCGTTCGATACCCGCAATCCGCCGCGGATGATCGATGCCGGCGGCATCTTCGATTATCTGCGGCAGCATTTGCCCGGTTTCAGGATCGAAGTCACCGACCATGGCGCCGGCGCGGTCAGTCTGTATGCCGTGCGCGGCAAGCCGCGCTATCTGTTCAACGTGCATCTGGACACGGTGCCGGATTCGCCGCAATGGAGCGCGAACCCGCATGTGCTCCGCCTCGGCGAGGACCGCGCCGTGGGGTTGGGAGCCTGCGACATCAAGGGCGCGGCGGCGGGACTGCTGGCCGCGGCCAATGCCAGCGATGGCGATGCGGCGTTCCTGTTTTCCTCGGACGAGGAAGCCAACGATCCGCGCTGCATCGCTGCCTTCCTGAGCCGCGGGATTCCGTTCGAAGCGGTATCGGTGGCCGAACCGACCATGAGCCGCGTGGTCCTGGCGCATCGCGGCATCAGCTCCGTGCTGATGCGGTTTCGCGGCGTTGCCGGCCATGCCTCGGGCAAGCAGGAACCGGCGGCCAGCGCCTTGCATCAGGCGATCCGCTGGGGCGGACGGGCATTGGATCATGTCGACGCGCTGGGCAGCGAACAATTCGGTGGCCTGGGCGGCCTGCGTTTCAACATCGGTCGCATCGAAGGCGGGATCAAAGCCAACATGATCGCGCCGGACGCCGAGCTGCGCTTCAATTTCCGGCCGCTGCCATCGATGGATATCGATGGGCTGTTGGCCACGTTTTCCGGATTCGCGCATCCAGTAGCGGCGGAGTTCACCGAGACTTTCCGCGGGCCGAGCCTGCCCGGCGGCGAGGCCGCGCAAGCCTGGAGCAGGCAGGACGCGGCCAGGAAGGTCGCCGAGTCGCTCGGCCTGCCGGTCGGCGCAGCGGTGGATTTCTGGACCGAGGCCGCGCTGTTTTCGCAGGCCGGCTATACCGCGTGGGTTTATGGCCCGGGCGATATCGCCCAGGCTCATGCCGCCGACGAATGGGTGGCTTTCGATCAACTACGACACTATGCCGAGCAGGCATACCGGATCATCGACCATGGAACATAAGCAGACCCGTCAGACCATCGTGCGGCTGTTGTCGAGCATGGCCAGCGCGAAGGAAATCAGCCAGTACCTGAAGCGCTTCTCGCAGCTGGACGCAAAGCGCTTCGCGGTGGTCAAGGTCGGTGGCGCGGTATTGCGCGACGATCTGGATGCGCTGACATCCTCGCTGGCTTTCCTGCAGGAAGTCGGACTGACACCGATCGTGGTGCATGGCGCCGGCCCGCAGCTCGACGAGGAAATGGCCGCCGCCGGCATCGAGAAGCGGACCGTCAACGGGTTGCGCGTGACCACGCCGGAAGTGCTGGCCATCGTGCGCCGCGTTTTCCTGCAGCAGAACCTGGCCCTGGTCGAAGCCCTGCAGCAGGCCGGTGCCCGCGCCACCTCCATCGTTTCGGGCGTGTTCGAGGCCGAATACATGGACCGCGAAACCTATGGCCTGGTCGGTGATATCAAGCGCGTCAATCTGGCCCCGATCGAAGCCAGCCTGAAAGCGGGATCGATTCCGGTGATCGCCAGCATGGGCGAATCCATCGGCGGGCAGATCCTCAACGTCAACGCCGATTTCGCCGCCAACGAGCTGGTGCAGATCCTGCAGCCGTACAAGATCATCTTCCTGACCGGCACGGGCGGGCTGCTGGACGAAAACGGCAAGATCATCGATTCGATCAACCTCTCCACCGAGTATGACGATCTGATGCGCCAGCCGTGGATCAACGGCGGCATGAAGGTGAAGATCGAGCAGATCAAGGACCTGCTGGAACGGGTGCCGATGAGCTCCTCGGTATCGATCACGCGGCCGGCGCAACTGGCGAAGGAACTGTTCACCCATAAAGGTTCGGGCACGCTGGTGCGGCGTGGCGAGCGGGTCATGCGCGTGACCTCCTGGGACGCGCTGGACCTGAAGCAGATGCGGGCGCTGATCGAGTCCAGCTTTGGCCGCAAGCTGGTTCCCGACTATTTCGAGCGGACCCGCCTCCTGCGTGCATACGTCAGCGAGCACTACCGCACCGCCGTGATCCTGACCGACGAGGACGGCTATACCTACCTGGACAAGTTCGCGGTGCTGGAGGAAGCGCAGGGCGAAGGCCTGGGGCGTGCGGTCTGGCAGGTGATGCGCGCCGAGACGCCGAACCTGTTCTGGCGCTCGCGGCATGGCAACCAGGTCAACCATTTCTATTACGCCGAGTCGGATGGCTGCTACAAGCAGGACAAGTGGAAGGTGTTCTGGTACGGATTGCAGGATTTCGCCCAGATCCGTTTCTGCATCGAGCACTGCGGCACCCGTACGGCGACACTGATCGGATAGGTCATGAGCGGATTTCTCGCCCCCGTCGTTTTGCATGGCCGGTATGTACGGTTGCAGCCGCTGGAACTGGCGCAACCGAGGCCAAGCAAGCTGCTGTTGCCGCAGCATGCATTCGAATCCATGCGCTGCGATCGTGTCGAGCTGCACACGCACTGGCTCAATCACCGTTCCCGCGCCGCCATCGAGCGGCTGGGCGCGAAACCGGAAGGCGTATTGCGCCAGCATCAGATCGCATCCGACGGCAGCGTGCGCGACAGTGCGATGTACTCCATCGTCGCGTCGGAATGGCCGGCGGTGAAACACCATCTTCAATTCCAACTGGACTCCCATTCCTCGTGAGCGCTACTCATACCCTGGGCATCGTCGGTGCGCGCGGACATACCGGTGCGGAGTTGATCCGCCTGGTCTCCGCGCATCCGCATGTCGAACTGGCATTCGTGTCTTCGCGCGAACTGGACGGACAAAAGGTCAGCGACCATAACGGTGCCTACGATGGCGCATTGCGTTACGAAGCGCTGGACCCGCAGGCGGTGGCGGCCAGAGGCGCCGGGGTGGTGATCCTGGCGCTGCCGAACGGCAAGGCCGCCGATTATGTCGCCGCGCTGGACGCGGTGGCGCCACAGACGCTGATCATCGATCTTTCGGCGGACTATCGCTTCGAAGACCACTGGTACTACGGTCTTCCCGAACTGACCCGTCGGCTGTACCGCGGACAGAAGCGCATCAGCAATCCGGGCTGCTACGCCACGGCGATGCAACTGGCGATCGCGCCGTTGCGCGAATCGCTGGCCGGGCCGCCGCAGTGCTTTGGGGTTTCCGGCTATTCCGGCGCGGGCACCACGCCTTCGGATCGCAACGATCCGGAAAAGCTGCGCGACAACCTGATGCCCTATGCGCTGGCCGATCATCTGCACGAGCGCGAGGTGACCAGGCAACTGGGCGTCCCCGTGGAATTCATGCCGCATGTCGCGCCGCATTTTCGCGGCATCACCATGACGGTGAACCTGTGGCTGCAACAGCCAGCGACAGCCGGGTTCCTGTTGACCAAGTATCGGCAACGCTATGCGGGCGAGCCCTTGGTGGAAGTCATCGAGGCGCCGCCGTGGGTCAGCGGAATCGCCGGACGGCATGGCGTCCAGATCGGCGGTTTCGCGGTGGCGCCGGGGGGCAAGCGCGCGGTGATCGTGGCCACGCTGGACAACCTGTTGAAAGGCGCGGCGACACAGGCGGTGCAGAACCTCAATATCGCGCTGGGACTGGATGAATTCGAGAGCATCCCGCTGATGGAGAAATCCGCATGAGCCATTTGCTGTGGCAGAAACCCGGTGTTGCCGTCGATGCCAAGATCCAGGATTTCCTGGCCGGCGACGATGTCGTGCTGGATCGCGAATTCTTCCCGCACGACATTGCGGCGAGCAAGGCGCATGCCGAAGGCCTGCAGCGGATCGGGATTCTCAGTGCGGAGGAGCTGGCCGGCCTGTTGCGCGAACTGGAGCGATTGGCGGCCGATTTCAAGTCGGGCGGGTTCGTATTGGATCAGCGTTTCGAAGACGGCCATTCGGCCATCGAGGCGCGCCTGACCGAACGTCTGGGCGATGCGGGCCGCAAGATCCATACCGGACGCAGCCGCAACGACCAGATCCTCGTGGCGACCCGCCTGTGGCTGAAGGAGCGGTTGGCGAGGTTGGCGGTACTGGCGAGGGACATCGCCAGGATCGCATTGGACCGCGCCGCCGCCGAGTCCGCTCTGCCGGTGCCGGGCTACACGCATATCCAGCGCGCTGTGGTTTCGTCGGCCGGGATGTGGTGGGCCGGATGGGCGGAGGCTTTCATCGATGATGCCACCCGGGCTGCGGACACTCACCGCCTGATTGATGCCAACCCGCTGGGCACGGCGGCCGGATATGGCGTGAACCTGCCTTTGCGGCGTGACCACACCACACGGGCGCTCGGTTTCGCACGCATGCAGATCAGCCCGATCTACGCGCAGCTGTCGCGCGGCAAGTTCGAGCTGGCCGCCCTCGAGGCGCTCGGCGGCGCGACGCTGGACCTGCGCCGGATCGCCTGGGACCTGTCGCTGTTCACCAGCGCGGAATTCGGCTTCGTCGCACTGCCGGCGCAATACACCACCGGCAGCTCGATCATGCCCAACAAGCGCAATCCCGATGTCATCGAACTGATGCGGGCCACCCATGCCGGCGTCGCGGCGGCGCGTACCGAGATCGAGCAGTTGCTGTCGCTGCCCTCCGGTTACCACCGCGATCTGCAGAACAGCAAGGGCGCGCTGGTACGCGGGTTCGGCCGCGGACTGGCCGCGCTGGAATTGCTGCCGGCATTGATGGCCAATCTGGAATGGAAGCCCGAAAAGCTTCGCGCTGCGATCGATTCGGGAATGTACGCCACGGATGCGGCGGTCGAAGCGGCGATGGCGGGCGTGCCGTTCCGCGAGGCGTACAAGGCCGCCGCCGCGGACGCGGAGCAGGCGGGTGAAGGCCGTACTCCAGAGGCCAGCCTCGATGCCCGGGTTTCGCCCGGCGCCGCCGCGGACCAGCGACTGGACGAGTTGCAAGAGCGCTGGCAGGCGCTGGAAGCGTTTCAATGGCAGCAAGGTCAATGACGATCCGGCCGTTCGTCGTGCATCGACAGGGAGCTCCGGGCCTCGGTCGTGCGACGGTGAGTGATCGGGCGATACAGGTTGGGGAGTTGACACCATGAGCCAGAATCAATCCGGCGCCGGTTCCGCGGCTTCGTTCCACGAGCAGTCCCTGCCTGTATGGAAACGCGCCGTACTCAAGGTCGGCAGCAGCCTGTTGGCCGCGGATGGCGGCGGGCTGTCGCCGCGTTTCGCCTTGAATCTGGCGCAATTCGTCTCGACCAGCATCGCCGGCGGGCGCGAAGTGGTGATTGTTTCGTCCGGCGCGGTAGCGGCCGGGCGCGCCATCCTGCCCAGGGCGGCCGCAGCCGGCGCCGCGATCGCGGCCCGGCAGGCGCTGGCGGCACTGGGCCAGGCCCGACTGATCAGCCTGTGGCAGCGTTTTTTCGAGCGCCCCGTGGCGCAGGTCCTGTTGACCCACGATGACCTGCGCAACCGCCGCCGGTATCTCAACGCGCGGGCGACCCTGACCGAACTGCTGCGGCTCGGGGCGCTGCCCGTCGTCAACGAAAACGATACGGTCTCCGTTGACGAACTCAAACTGGGCGACAACGACAATCTGGCAGCGATCGTGGCCACTCTGGTCGATGCCGACGTATTGTTCATCGCGACCGATATCGATGGCCTGTATTCGGCGGATCCACGCAGGAATCCGCAGGCCGCAGCCATCATGGAAGTGAAGGCGCTGACGCCCGAGATCATGGCGATGGCTGCGGGCACGGGAAGCCGGATCGGTACCGGCGGCATGTTGACCAAACTGGAAGCGGCGGCCAAGGCCGGTGCCGCCGGCATCGACACGTTCCTGTTCAATGGCCGGCGCGGCGATGTGTTGCGGGCGCTGTTGCACGACCAGTTGATCGGTACCCGCATCCACGCGGCGCAGACCCGGGAAAGTGCGCGCAAGTACTGGCTGCGGCATGTGCCGCTGGGTGCCGGAGTGGTCTGGGTGGACGAAGGCGCGGCGCAGGCGCTGTCCAGCAAGGGAGCGTCGCTGCTTCCCGGTGGGGTGGTGGATGCGGAGGGCGGATTCCATCGTGGCGACATGGTCGAAATCCGCCGCCATGACGGGCACCGTGTCGCACGCGGCATCAGCCAGTACTCGGCGACCGATGTGCGCCGGATCGCTGGCCGCCATTCGCGTGATATCGAATCGATACTCGGCTATAACTACGGCGAGAGCATCGTCCATCGCGACGATCTCGTATTGGTTTGATTACCCGTGCGGAACCGGTACGGTTCCGCAATGACGATATGAAGGCGAATGTTCCCATGAGCGATATCCGATCACAGGCGTTGGCCTGCCGTCAGGCGGCACAACAACTGGCTCAATGCACAGGGGTGGAGAAGAACGCGCTGCTGCTGGCGATGGCGGATGCATTGCAGGCCAATGGCGGCGCCATCCTCGCGGCCAATGCCCGGGATCTGCAGGTGGCGCAGGACAAGGGCGTCACTGACGCCATGCTGGACCGGTTGAAGCTGGATCGTGGTCGTCTGGACGGCATCGCCCAGGCACTGCGCGAAGTGGCCGCGTTGCCGGATCCGGTGGGGCAGATCACCCGGCGCGACGTTCGTCCGAACGGCATCGAAGTGAACCGGGTCAGGGTGCCGCTAGGCGTCATCGCAATGATTTACGAGGCTCGCCCAAACGTGACCGCCGACGCCGCCGCGTTGTGTATCAAGGCAGGCAATGGTGTCATCCTGCGCGGCGGTTCCGAAGCCATTCATTCCAATACCGCGATCGCGGCGGCGCTGAAGCAGGCGATCCGCGGGGCCGGCCTCGACGACGCGATACTGACACTGGTCGTGGATCTTCGTCGCGAAACCATGCTGGAACTGTTGCAGTTGAACGATATCGTCGATCTGGCGATTCCGCGCGGCGGCGAAGGGCTGATCCGGTTCGTCGCCGAACACGCCAGGGTCCCGGTCATCAAGCACTACAAGGGAGTCTGCCATCTGTATGTCGATCGCGACGCCGATCCGGCACTGGCGCTTCGCCTGCTGATCGACGGCAAGACATCGCGGCCCGGCGTATGCAATGCCCTGGAGACCCTGCTGGTTCACGCCGGCATCGCGCCCGCCTTCCTGCCGGAAGCGGGCCGGGCGCTGCGTTCGCGTGGCGTTGAAATCCGCGGCGATGCGCGTACCCGGGCACTGATCCCGGAGGCCGTTCCGGCGACAGAAGAGGATTACGCCGCGGAGTTTCTCGACCTGGTCATCGCGGTGCGCGTGGTCGATAGCCTGGACGAGGCGATCGGGCATATTCGCCGCTTCACTTCCGATCACACGGAAGTCATCGCCACCCGCGATCCGGCCGCGGCCGAACGCTTCGTGAGTTCGTTGCGCTCGGCGGTGGTCATGGTCAACGCATCGTCGCGTTTTTCCGATGGCGGAGAACTCGGGCTGGGAGCGGAGATCGGGATATCCACCACGCGCTTGCATTCCTACGGTCCCATGGGGCTGGAAGCCCTGACGGTCGAGCGTTTCGTGGTGCGCGGAGAAGGCCAGGTGCGGCATCCGCAGTGATGCCGGCCCGATGCTTCGATGGCCAGAAAAAAGCGGAGATCGGGTTCTATCCGGATATCCGCTTCACGCAATGCTATCGGTGCGGCGGCGCTGCCGTGGATCAGAACCATTCCAGCATCGAAATACCAACACCCATATAGGTAGCCTTGTGGTTGTAGTCGATCAGGCTTTCTCCATAGCCGTGGAAGACCTGGAGATGGCCACGCAACAGATTGCTGATGGGGAATCCCCAGTCCAGTTGTGCCGCGCCATGCGAGCGGTCGCCGGTACGCAGCGAATGCCGCAGCATCAGGGAAACCTCGTGACCATTGCTGGGGTTGAACACCAGCGTGGCATCGCCGCGTCCCATGTAGTCCTCGATATCCGGATTGTTGTCGTCCCTGCGGCTCTCGTCGAGGCGGTACCAGGGCCTCAGCATCAGCGCCCAGTTCTCCTGGTCCAAGCCCACGTTGAGAATGACCCGGTTCCAACTGCGCGATAGCGGATCGCTGCGTCCGTTGGATTGGTGGGTGAGGCTGATTCCGGCCATTCTTCCCTTCCAGCCGCCGAGACTGTAGTTGTTGCGGAACGCTAGCATCACTTCTGGCTCGTAGTTGGTTTCACGAAAGGGACGCGAATCCTCGGAGTTGTATGCCTGCCAGCGCGAGCTCTGGGTATAGCCGACCCAAAGATCGCCGTTGTCGTGGAACAGGTTCTCCGCCACCTTGGTCTTGAAACTCAGCTGGAACTTGACCTCGGAATGATCCAGCACCTGGGGCGTGGTCACGGTATTGGCGGGGTTGGGCGATTGCGGAGTCCTGTTGGTGTCGCTGGTCCAGAATACCGGGAACAGATATATCGGCTTGTAGGCCCGCAACTGGAAGGTGCCCAGTTTCGAGTCCTTGGCCAGTTCCCAGCGACTATCCAGCAGCGATCCGCGTCCCGCGTTGGCGAGCGCGTTGCGGAAAGTCTCGTCCTGCTTGAATACCTCGTTGACCTGGCGGCGGGTCTGCACGCGCTGAGCGATGTCGGCATCTTCGGGGCGCGTGGTTTCACGCACGGTGTGAAGCATCTGCTGCGCGGTATTGGCAGCCAGGTCGGCATCGGTCGTGGATGGCGCCTGGTAGCCGAGTACGTTGTCGTAGCAGGCCAGACGCCAAGCGTCGGATTCCAGGGCAAAGCAGGCTTGGGGAGTCGACGCCTGCGGTTGCATCTCCTGAGCGGCGGCGGGCATACCGGCCATCGCCAATGCTGCTGTCAACGGGGATAACAGGATGCGTGGTGATGCGCCGGAACTGAAGGGGAACTGCATGGTTGAAATGAATGTTCGATCGGAGGAGGGAAGGTCAATAAAACCAGGCAAATACAAACACGCCAAGCATGGCGAATGCCAATGCCAACTTCAATACGGTTCCCGACAACAATCCCAGCCAGGTCCCGAGTCCCACCTTGGCCGCCTTGCCCAGGTGGCGGCCATGCCACAGCTCGCCGGATAACGCGCCAATGAAAGGGCCGAGCAGGATTCCCCAAGGCATGAAGAACAGGCCGGCCACCGTCCCGATGGCGGCGCCGACGATGGCGATCCGGCTTGCTCCCGCTTTCTTGGCTCCCAGCAGGGAGGAGAGCAGATCAACCAACAGTGAGATTACAACAAGAACTCCAAGTAAAATCAGTGGTTTGGCGCCAACATGAACGAAATTGTCCGCATAGGCGGCCAGCAGCATTCCCAGGAACACCAGCGGCAAACCCGGCAGTGCGGGCAAAATCACCCCGACAAGACCGACGATGACCATCGCCGCCGCCAAAACGTAGCAGGGAATCTGTAGTTCCAAGAAGTTCTCCAGGCGGAAAATCGCACTATCGTAGTATCAAAAATGATTGCAATTTCAATAATGTCGGGTTAACGTGGCAGCCGCTGAGCTTGTCAAGGTCACCGTGGATCGTGGCCTGATGTTGTAGATCCGTGCGATCCGCGCCATCGCTATCACCCCGCTTCCTCCTTGCAACCAGCCGCCGCATCAGCGGCGTATCCACCCCCGATCTAAAAGTGTTACGAGGAGTTAAGCAGTAATGGCAGACCGTGAAGTCGGTACCGTGAAATGGTTCAATGATGCCAAGGGCTTTGGCTTTATTAGCCGTGAAAATGGCGAAGATGTGTTTGTGCATTTTCGCGCCATCCAGATGCAGGGATTCAAGAGCCTGAAGGAAGGACAGCGAGTCAGCTTCACTGTCGTCCAGGGCCAGAAGGGTTTGCAGGCGGACGCCGTTCAGGCGGCCTGATTCGACAAGTCGACTTGCTTCAAAACGAACGGCCCGCTTCAGCGGGCCGTTCGTTGTTTCATCGCTGGCGGAGGACAAGGGTACTTTAGCCTCAGCGCAATACGACCTTTCCATTGACGACGCGAACGTAGGTGTTTTCGGCGATGCCGCCCAGATCGCGCTGGCTGATGACCACGGTGCGGCCATCGTCCATGCGGACATGGATTTCGTAGGTATCGCCGGCGACACGGTTCTGAACCGCATTGCCGGCGAATGCGCCTGCCGCTGCGCCCGCGACTGCGGCGATGTTCTGGTTGCCCTTGCTGCCGCCGGTGTGAGCCGATATCTCATGGCCAGCCACCGCGCCGACGATGCCGCCCAGCACCGCACCCGTGGCGGCCGGCGCCTCGCGGCCGGACGAGAGGACATCGATATGCGTCACGATGCCGCAGTCGTAGCAGGTCCCGGAAGAGGAGCCGCCGTAGCCATAATTGGGAGAGGGGGTGGCACAGGCCGCCAAGGCCAAAGCGATAACCATACCAAGGGCGAGCAAACGGATGTTCATACGGTTTTCCTTCCGAGTCTGGAACCTGGGGTGACGAGACGGCCTGCCGTTACCTAAATTGGGTGGACATCGTCATCCATTACACAGACCCGGGTTATCGGGCGTATTACCTGCGCGCCGGGAAGACGGTGTACCTGTTGCTGTGCGGCGGCGATAAACGCCGCCAGAAACGCAACCTGCACTTTCATCCGTGAATGCCATGCCAACTCGTGGCGGATAACCTGTGCGAGGCATCCGCCACCGCCAGCCAAGGTTCATTTGAAGTCTTTGTGGCAGTCCTGGCAGTTCTGGCCGAGTTTGCCCAGCAGCGTTTTCAGCGACGCGCAATCGCCCGGCGGGTTGGCCATGGTTTCGTCGAGGACGGCGCGCATCTGGCTGGCATGCGAACCGAACCTCTGATCCTTGGCGGCTTCCGGATAGGCCAGTTCCAGGTCGTTGGCCATGGCGCGCAGGGCCACTATACGTGGCGTGATATCCGCCTGGGTGCACTGGTTGGCATCCGCGGTTTTCTTGAGCAGACCGTACTGCTTGGCGATCACTTCCATGATCGCGGTCGGGAACTTGTCCTGGCGGTCCTGCCACGAGCGGTACAGCATGACGCTGCCGATGGCGCCGATCAGCAGACCGAGGATGAGCACGATCAGATAGCGGGATGCGTTGGAACTGCGGGGAGGAGGAGTAGCCATGGAATCGACCTTTGGTTTCAAGTGACCAAATGCGAATATTACGGTGCATCAAGGGGTAACGCTACTCGGGATAGAATCTCCGGTCATGAATCAGATATTGACAGACAGGTTTTCGGGAATAAACCGGTTGTACGGCGCGGGGGCGATCGAGCGTCTGTCAGGTGCGAAAGTAGCCATCGTTGGCCTGGGAGGCGTAGGGTCCTGGGTGGCCGAGGCATTGGCGCGTTCCGCAGTGGGAAGCATCGTTCTGATCGACGCGGATGATCTGTGCGTGTCCAACGCCAACCGCCAGCTACCGGCGATCGAGGGCCAATACGGTCGCAACAAGGCCGAGGCGATGGCCGAGCGTTGCCGTGCGATCAATCCCGGTATCGATGTGCGTCCTGTCGCGGTATTCCTGACGGCGGCGAATCTGCACGACCTGCTGGGGGAAGGGTTCGATCTGGTGATCGATGCCTGCGACAGCTTTCGCACCAAGGTCGAGCTGATAGCCTGGCGCCGGCGACGCAAGCAGTTGGTCATCACCGTCGGTTCGGCCGGGGGACGCACCGATCCCACCCTGGTCAGGGTTCGCGATCTTTCCCGGACCGAGCACGATGCGATGCTTGCCCTGATCAGGAAGAAACTTCGCGGCGAATTCAATTTCCCGAAGAATCCACAACGTTATTTCGGCGTGCCGGCGGTCTATTCGCTGGAGAACGTCAAGTACCCGCAACCCGATGGCAGTGTCTGCGGACTGCGGCCGCCACCCACTACCGATTCGTCCATGAAACTGGACTGTGGCGCCGGACTTGGCGCCGCGACTCACATCACCGGGACGTTCGCATTCGCGGCAGTTGCCAAGGCCATCGAATTGATGCTCAAACCGAAGGCAGACTGAACAGCTTTCTGGCGTTTTCGGCCGTTTGCCGGGCTATTTCGATGGCCGGCTGATTGCGCAGTCCTGCGACAGTTTCGAGGATGACCGCAAGACGCGCCGGTTCGTTGCGTTGGCCGCGGATGCCCGCATCGGGCTGGTCGGGAGAATCGGTTTCGAGCAGCAACTGCTCGAGAGGCACGACCGCCATCAGCCTGCGCAGTCTTTGGGCCCGTTCATAGGTCACAGGGCCGCCGATGCCAATCAGGAAGCCGAGTTTGAACAACTGTGCCATCTGTTCCGGGCTCCCGGAAAAGCTGTGAACAACGCCGCGCAACCCAGAGCCGGTCCGATGGATCAGGCCGATGACCATGTCCAATGCCCGTCGGGCGTGGATGATGACTGGCAGGTCGTATGCCAGGGCGAGCTGCAACTGGGCTTCGAAATAGTGTTGCTGCAGGATCGGGTCCAATCCGTCCACATGGAAATCCAGGCCGCATTCTCCGATCGCATGCGGGCGTTCCTGCTCGATCCACTGCCTGAGGCGGTCGATGTGTTCGGGGCGATGCTCGGCCAGATACATCGGATGCAGGCCGTACGCCGGGAACAGCCCCGAGGTTTGCAGGCATACCTGTTTCAGTCTGGGCCAGTTCGAAAAAGCCACGGCCGGCACTATCTGTTGCGCCACTCCGGCGGTAAGCGATCGCTGGATGACCTGTTCGCGGTCGGAGTCGAATTCCGCCGCGTCCAGATGGCAATGACTGTCGATCAGGTACACATCGCGGTCCAGTGCTCAGCGTACCGTTTGACTATCCAGAGGCACGGAGACTTTGCGTTTCTTCCAGCCTGCCAGCGTCAGCGTAGCCAGGCCAAGCATCAATTCGTCCAGCAAGTATGGTGGGAAGAGATCATCGAAGGGGATCGCCAGGTCCAGCACGAACAAGGCGCCGACGATCTTGAACAGAGTGGGGTAACGCAGTCGCCGAGCCCAATCGAGGACAGGCAGCAGCAAGGGATTACGCATGATGGGGACCCCCTGGAACGGACCGGGACAAGCTAGCACGCTGCGATGAACATAAAGGATGACGCCGTTCATTCGGCATTGTTCATTCCAAAATACATGGGTATGCCTGTTCAGCATTCAAGTGTTTGAATGGCGACAATAAGCCCGTCTGTCCCGAGACAGGAGAATCATCAATGAAGAGTAATACCACTTTGGTTCTGGTCGCCATTGGCGCTCTGTTGATAGGTGGCATCGCGACAGCGGCCTACATGAACAATCGTGACCGGCAGCCCGCATTCGTCACCGCTACGCCGGAAAATCCTCTGCCGGGTGCGCTGGACGAGAATGGGGCATCCGACACCTCTCATGAACTGGCGGATGCTACCGATCCGAACGCAGTGCAGCCGCAGCCCGAGGTTCCACAATACGCGGAAATCATCAGGGTGGATCCAGTCATGCAAAAGGAACGCCAGTACGCGATCGTAATCAGTTCCGAGCCCATCCGGGAAACCAGCACGACCGCGGTGCCCAAGGAGGTCTGCCAGGATGTACAGGTCCAGGAACGTCTCCCCGAGCGTGATGGCAATGTCGGCGGAACCGTGGCCGGTGCGGTGATCGGTGGCCTGCTGGGCAACCAGATAGGCAGAGGCAGCGGCAAGAAAGCCGCCACGGCTGCCGGCGCGGTCGTCGGTGGCGTGGTGGGCAATCGTGTGGATCGCCAGCACGAGGGAGGCCGGGTGGTGACGCGTACCGAACGGCAGTGCCATACAGAGAACGAAGTCTCCGAGACCACCCATATCACGGGCTACAACGTCGCCTACCGGAATGCCGATGGCACCACGGGCAGCATGAGGATGGCGGAGCGCCCGGGCGAGCGCATCGCGATGGGAACCAGCGACAAGGTAGTCGGGTACACGGTGACATACCGCTACAACGATCAGCAGGGTACCGTGCGCATGGACCGCAGGCCGGATGGAGACCGTCTGCCTGTGATCGATGGCAAAGTCATGACGCAAACGGCGACCGTATCGAGCAACCGCTCAAATCGGTAACGTAGGATACTCGGATTGGATTCCGAGAAAGGGGGGCCAATGTTTTTGTCAAGCGCTCAGACTGGCACGAAGTGCGAACGGCTCCCGGCGCAGCGACAAATACCTTGTCGCCAGCGCTTTCAGCGCTGTTTCGTCGAGGCGAATCAGTCGAGCAGATCGCGTTCGCGCAGCCACTGTCGCGCGTCTTCGGCATCGTTTTCGAACCAGGCACGGGCCGAGCCCAACCGGAAGGTATAGCCCCAGGCATCCATGTCCCGCATCAGGCGCTCACTGCCGGCGCCATCGATGCGCCCGGCCAGAACGATCTGCAAATAGCAGGTCGCGTCTTCCTCCGGGATGGAATCGGTGGCATCGGTGTGTACCGCCGCACGCTTTTCCGGCGGCAGGACGATCAGGTGGCAGGCCTCGTGCAGCAGCGAATGCAAGGGCGTGTCGCGGCGCGCATAGACGGTGCTGCCGATGATGCCGGCCTCCGGCTCCCCCCAGTAGCTGCCGGGGATTTTCTCGCCGTCCCCGATCATCTCCAGCCGCAGGTCGTAGCGCGACAGCAGTCGGGCAATCTCGGGGATCGACAGCGAAGACAGACAGAGGACATCCGGGGCGGAAGCATTCATTTGGATCGGTCGGGCTCGTTGCAATGCGGCGGGTATGGCGTCAAGCCGCGGGAACGGTACGGCGTCCCCGCGACTCGTTACGGGGCGGACTGGTCGTCGGGCAGCGAGACGGAGATATCGAGCACCTCCTGGTTGCCGTTCTTGACCAGATCGACCTTGACCGCATCGGCATCGATGTTGACGTACTTCTTGATGACTTCCAGCAGTTCGCGCTGTAGCAGCGGCAGGTAGTCGGGCCCGCCGCGCTGCGCCCGTTCCTGGGCGATGATGATCTGCAGGCGGTTCTTGGCGGTTTCGGCGGTGTTCTTCTTGGTCTTCAGGAAATCGAACAATCTCATTTCACCCTCCGAACAGCTTGTTGAAGAAGCCCTTCTTCTCCACGGTGGTGAAGCGCATCGGACGCTCTTCGCCCAGCAGCCTGGCGACGGCGTCGTCGTAGGCCTGTCCGGCCTGCGACTCGCCATCCAGGATTACCGGCTCGCCCTTGTTGGAGGCGTTGAGGATATCCCCGGATTCGGGCACCACGCCGATCGCCTTGAGGCCGAGCACTTCCTCGACATCGGCGATGCTGAGCATTTCGCCGTTGGCCACGCGGACCGGGCTGTAGCGGGTCAGCAGCAGGTAGGCGGGCAGTTCCTCGCCGGCCTCGGCCTTGCGCGTCTTGGAGTCGAGCAGGCCGACGATGCGGTCCGAGTCGCGGACGCTGGAGACTTCCGGGTTGACCACCACGATCGCCTTGTCGGCGAAGTACATGGCCAGGAAGGCGCCTTTCTCGATGCCGGCGGGCGAGTCGCAGATGATGTAGGCGAAACCGTCGGCGGCGAGGTCGTTGAGGACCTTCTCCACGCCTTCCTTGGTCAGCGCGTCCTTGTCGCGGGTTTGCGAGGCGGCGAGCACGTAGAGGCTGTCGAAGCGCTTGTCCTTGATCAACGCCTGTTTCAGCGTCGCCTCGCCATTGACGACGTTGACGAAGTCGTACACCACGCGGCGTTCGCAGCCCATGATCAGGTCCAGGTTGCGCAGGCCGACGTCGAAATCGATCACGGCGACCTTGTGGCCGCGCTTGGCCAGGCCGCAGGCCAGACTGGCGCTGGTGGTGGTCTTGCCGACGCCGCCCTTGCCGGATGTGACAACGATGATCTCAGCCAATGGAAGTCTCCTCAAAAACAGTATTGTTCGTGGTGTGGGGCTCGCGCCCTTCATGGGGTTGATCCGGACGCGCCGTCCGGGGCGGCCGATCAGCCGATCGCGGCCAGCTTGATCTGTTCCTGTTCCAGCCAGACCTGCACCGGCCGGCCGCGCAGATTATCCGGAATATCGTCCAATACCTTGTATTGGCCCGCAATGGCGACCAGTTCGGCCTGAAAGTCCTGGCAGAAGATGCGTGCCTCGGTGTCGCCCTGGACGCCGGCCAGGGCGCGGCCGCGCAGGCTGCCATAGATATGGATGGAACCGTCGGCCAGGACCTCGGCGCCGGCGCCGACCATGGCCAGCACCGTCAGGTCGCAGTTCTGCGCATAGAGCTGTTGTCCCGAACGCACGCTGGTCTTGCGGATCTGGCCCGGCTTCATGGCAGGCGCTGGCGGCGTCTCCGGAACCGTCTTGCGTTTGGCCGGGGCGGAAGCCTCGCGCGCGGCGGGAGCCGGTTCGCGCGGGCGCGCCGCGCCGCCATCGTCGACGCGCTCGTACTGGGCGCGGAACTTGGCCAGCAGCGGCAGATCCAGCTGTTCGGCCAGCTTCTCGGTTTCCCTGGTTCCATAGGCAAGGGCTACCGGCAGGACGCCGGCTTCGCGCAGGCCATCGATCAGGCTGTGCGCGGCATCGGCATCGGGCAGCTGCGACAGGCCGCCGAAATCCACGATCAGGGCGGCACGGCCGAACAGCTTGGGCGCCCGGTCCACGCGCTCGCGCATTTCCCGCACCAGTTGCGGCACATCCAGCGTGCGTACGCGCAGGTTGGCGATGCCCACCTGGCCGATTTTCAGTTCGCCTGCTTGTTCATAGTCGGGAATGGCCAACTTCTGCATCCTTAGGTTTCTGTTGCGGGGTGCTTGTGTGCCTGCGGCCGTCCCACCCAGGGCACGTCGGGAAGGTTGCCGCCATAGGTTTCCTGCACCCAGGGGTAACTGCACAGCGCCTTCATCAGCATGCAGGCACGGACATTGACACCGGGCATGGTGTTCTGGCCGACCTCGTGGAAGCCGAAACTGCCATGGAACAGCAATGCCGCATCGGAGTCATGGTCGAGCAGCACCTCGCTGGCCAGTTGCGGATAGCGCAGTTCCGCATAGCTCTGCACATCGGCGTAGAAGGCGCGACCGACGCCACCGCCACGGCGGCGGCTGGCGACGACGATGCGGTCGATATACAGGAACTGCGGATAGCGCTCGCGGAACCAGGCGAAATTGCTGCTGTCGTGGCGGCTGGCGCTGCCGAAAGCGACCAGAAAGCCGGCCAGGTTGCCGTCACGTTCGGCGACCCGGAAATACTCGGCGTTGTCGAAGAAATGGTGCAGCTTGTCCACATCCAGCGGCAGGATCGCCGAGCCGGCGCTATTGTTCAACGCCATGATGGAATCCAGTTCCTGCTTCCGCACCTCGCGGATAACGATCGACATCAGTGATTGACTCCGTGCTGGTTCGCGGCTGAGTGTTACGGAGGGGACGGATTATCGCATGCGTGATCGGAGCGGGCGAGCATCCATGACTTTTGCAATGCTCCGGTTTCACCGATCGACCGTAAGATGATGTTCGCATCCACCCGATGAAAGGCGCAGCTACGTCCCCATGCTCGGACCCATCAGCCATACGCGATTGCTGCGCTATGCCGGCATGTTCACCTGGGCCATGGTCGGTGTGCCGCTGGTGTACTCGCAGTATTTCCCGGCCTATGCGCCGGGCGAGTACGAGCCCATGCTGGGACCCCGGCGCGCGGTCTGGCTTTTCGTCTGCTATTTCGGTTTCGGTGCCTGCTACTGGTGGCTGACCCGGGGCCTGGGCGGCGTCCGGGCGCGCTGGTACGACCGGGCGCTGCTGCTGCTGCTGACGCTGCTCGCGCTGCTGGTCAGCTATTTCAACGGCTCCGGCCTGGGCAGCATTCTGTTGATGGTAGCGGCCGGGGCGATTCCGTGGCTGTTGCGGCCGGGCCCGGGTATCGTGCTGTTGCTGATCAGCCAATTGGCGGTACTGCCGATCTACCACGGCATCCTGCACATGCCTCTGTTCGAAGCGGTGATGCAGTCGCTCCTGTATGGCGGCTTCTCCATGTTCATTTACATCACCAGTCTGGTGGCCTGGCAGCAGGCCAGGGCGCGGGACGAGCAGCGTCGGCTGAATGCGGAACTGCGCGCAACCCGCGCATTACTGGCCGAGAGTGCCCGCGTGCACGAACGGATTCAGATTTCGCGGGAACTGCATGACCTGCTGGGCCATCACCTGACTGCGCTGAGCCTGAACCTGGAGGTCGCCAGCCATATCACCGAGGGGCAGGCGCAGGAGCACATCCGGCAATCGCAGGGATTGGCCAAGCTGCTGTTGAGCGACGTGCGCGAGGCCGTCAGCCAACTGCGCTCCAGCGGCTTGATCGATCTGGCCGCGGCGTTGTCGCCGCTCACCCGGCATGTGCCTGGGCTGGATGTGCAACTGGATATCGAGTCGCCATTGACGATGGACGACCCCGAGCGGGCGCATGTGCTCTTGCGTTGCACCCAGGAGATCATCACCAATGCCGTGCGTCATGCCGATGCCCGCAATCTGTGGATGCGGCTGTGGATCCAGGATGGCATGATCCACCTGCGGGCACACGATGACGGCGACGGGGCCGACGAGTTCACCCTGGGCAACGGATTGCGCGGGATGAGCGAACGTGTGCGCCAACTCGATGGTACGCTGCATATCGAGACAGCCCGAGGACAGGGTTTCCGCCTGCATCTGTCCATTCCCGTAACTGCCGCTGCAGGGGCGGCCAAGGCGACCCCGACATGATTCGAGTCTTTCTGGTCGATGATCAAACCCTGGTGCGCCAGGGCGTGCGCTCGCTGCTGGCGCTGGACGACGGCATCGAGGTGATCGGCGAGGCGAGCGACGGCCGGCAGGCGGTCGAAGCGATCCCGGCGCTGGCCCCGGACGTGGTACTGATGGACATGCGCATGCCGGTGATGTCGGGGCTGGAGGCCCTGCAAACGCTGTCGAAATGGTCGGCGCTGCCGCCCACCATCATCCTGACCACTTTCGACGACGATCAACTGGTGCTGGCCGGCTTGAAGGCGGGGGCGAAGGGCTATCTGCTCAAGGATGTGTCGCTGGAACAACTGGTCAGCGCCATTCGCGAGGTCGCGGCCGGCGGTTCGCTGGTGCAACCGGCGGTCACGCAGCGGTTGCTGTCCGGGCTGGAGAACATGCGCAACGACTTCGTCAGTCTGGATCGTCCCGATCCGCTGACGGATCGGGAGACGGAGATACTGCGGTTGATGGCCAGCGGCTTCTCCAACAAGGAGATCGCCAACTCCCTGGGGGTGGCGGAGGGGACGATCAAGAATCACGTGTCCAACATCCTGTCCAAGCTGGGGGTTCGCGACCGGACCCGGGCCGTGCTCAAGGCCTTCGAACTGCAACTGGTCTGATCCGGACCGCGCCATCGCACTTTCCTGCCCCGTCGGTGGCCGCAGTGGCGGCGATCGGACCGGCATCGGCCAACGGTATGCGTCAACGGTATCGATGGCGACGGCTCCGCACGGGATGTGTCGGATATTGCTGTCAGGACGGTCGAAGCCTGCTAGGATCATCCGCTTCGCATTCGCCATATCTGGCACCGAGATTCCCTCCGGAGACTCCCTGCATGACCCGTATTATCGAGTTCCTGATTGCCTTGGCGATCGTGGCCGTGTTGTTCCTGATCATCGGAGTGGCCCTGCCTTCGCATCGGCATCTGTCCGAGAGCGTGGAAACCAACCGCAAGCTGACCATCGTCTATGACACGGTGAACAGCTTCCGCAGGTTCAAGGACTGGAACCCGCTGGTACTGCACGACCCGGCCCTGACCAATGCGCTGAAACTGTCGGGTGCGGAAGAAGGCGTCGGCGCGCGCATGGACTACGACTCGAGCAAGGGCGACATCGGACAGGGCCACTGGGAGATCAGCGAGAGCGTCCCCAACAAGCAGGTGACCTTCAGGGTGGAAAGCCCGTCGCGGGGCAAGAACAAGGTCGTCAACTTCCTGCTCGAACCCACCGGCAAGAACGGCCGCAACGTCAAGATCACCCAGACCTACGACGTGGACTACGGCTGGGACCTGGTCGGCCGCTATGCGGGCCTGTATGTCGGCGGCCCGGTCGGCGACGACATGAAGATGGGGCTGGGCCGGCTGGCGACGATGCTGACCTCGGTGCCGAACGTGGACTATGCCGAACAGGACCTGGGCCTGGGCAAGATGGTGGTGACCGAGCTGCCGGCCGAAGACCTGCTGATCGTCAACGCCGGCAACATCGACCGTACCGAGGACGCGATCCGTACCTCGATCCGCAACAACCAGGAATGGATCAAGCGCGTCATGGACAGCAACGGCCTGGAAGCCGCCGGTCCGGTGCGTATCGTCACCACCGATCTGGGCCAGGAGAAATACGCGTTCGATGTCGCCGTCCCGGTGCGCAAGAAGGCCGGTACCGCGCCTGCCGCCGCGGCGCCGGATCAGTCCGCGTCGGTCGCGGCGCAAGGCGAGCCGCTCAATCCGGCCATCCCGGCCGGTGCGCCGGTCGCCTACAAGCGTACCGAGGCCAGCCGTGCGGTAAGCGTACCGTTCACCGGCGACATGGGGGGACTGGAAACCGTCCGCAACATGCTGCGCGCATGGGCGGTGACGCGCGGCTACGAGCTCACCGAGCGTCCGTTCGATGCCTGGAAGAACGGGGTCGACAAGGCGTTCAGTCCGGAAGGCGAGTTCGATGTCTACTGGCGCATCAAGTGATCGCGATGTTCGCGGCCGGCGTTCCGCCCGGGCCGTGAACGGGAATGTAGGAAAGCGCCGGCATCCGGCGCTTTTCTTTTCCCGGTGACCTGCATAGGATCGGAGCATCGATCCGGCATGCTGAAAGAAACACAAGGGTAGGGCTCATGCACGACTCGTCTTCCGCGCCGATACATCGCAAGCGTTCGCTGCTGGCCTGTTGCGGCGGAGTGATGCTCGCTTTTGCCATCGGCGTGTCGGCCTATGCGGCGCACGCCGCCGTGGGCGCGCATGCGCAATCGAACCTGCAGACCGCATCCCTGTATCTGTCCGGGCATGGCCTGGCGTTGGCGGCGCTGGCCCCGTTTTCGGTCCGGCAGCCGGCGCGTTGGGCGCTGGTTGCGATCCTGATCGGCACGTTGCTGTTTGCGGGCAGCCTGATCGGCGGTGCTCTGGCAGGCCTTCCGACCCGCTTGGCGCCGGTGGGCGGCATCACCATGATGGCTGGTTGGCTGTGGTGGGCGATCGATGCCTTGAGGCGCTGAAACGATGGCACGGTACGCGCGTGGATTCGATGTCGGAACGGCGAGGCGATACCTGTATCGCGCCGACCCTGAACTGGCCCGGTGGATGCAACGCCTGGGACCGTTGCCGGCTCCGGGAAGCTGGCGCAAGCCGTTCGATCCGGTGGATGCGCTGGCGCGTTCGATCCTGTTCCAGCAGTTGTCCGGCAAGGCTGCCGCGACCATCGTGGGACGGGTCGAGGCGGCGATCGGAAGCAGGCGGCTGCATGCCGATACGCTGGGCCGGCTGGACGATGCCGGACTGCGCGCCTGCGGTGTTTCCGGCAACAAGGTCCTGGCCCTGCGCGACCTGAGCCGCCGCGAGGTGGAAGGGCAAATTCCCACTTTGCGCCGCATGTCCTACCTGCATCACGACGACATCGTGACCGCGTTGACGCCGGTGCGCGGCATCGGCCGCTGGACGGTCGAGATGATGCTGATATTCCGTCTGGGCCGTCCGGATGTGTTGCCGGTGGACGATCTGGGCATCCGCAAGGGTGCTCAGGTGGTCGATGGGCTGGAGAATGCGCTGGCGCCCAGGGCACTGCAGGAACGCGGCGAACGTTGGGGACCCTACAGGACCTATGCAAGCATGTACCTGTGGCGGATCGCCGACCTGGCCGCCGCGACGGATGCGCCGACGCCGCGCTCGCAGGAATGACCGGCGGGTTCATCCGCGCCGTTTTGGGATGACATGCAGTGTTTTCACCGTCAGGTGCCGGAAATGTGCCTGAATCGGTTGTGATGACGGCAGATATATAGATAATCCCAACTCCGCTCCGTTTCAGGGTATGCCGGCATGGCTATCGAAAAAGCGCAGAAATTCAGTCTTCCCTTGATCCTGATCCACTGGTTGACCTTGCTGCTGTTCATTGGCGTCTATGCCTGCATCGAGCTGCGCGGCATGGTCGGCTACGGGTTGCGCGATACGATGAAGCAGTGGCATTTCGTATTCGGTGTTTCGATCTTGGTGCTCACGCTGATCCGCATCGTGGCGCGTTTCGCCAGCAAGATTCCCGCCATCCAGCCGAAGCCGCCGGCATGGCAGATGGCGACAGCCCACACGATGGAGTTCGCGCTGTACGTCTTCATGCTGGCGATGCCCGTGCTGGGCTATCTGGCCGTCAATGCCTATGGCCATCCGGTTTCCGTATTCGGCGCCAACCTGCCGGTGTTGGTCGGCGCCAACGAGGCATTGGGCGAAAAACTGATGGGCGTGCATGGCACCATCGCCAACATCGGCTATGTACTGATTGCCGTCCATGCCGGCGCGGCGTTGTATCACCATTATTTCGTACGCGACAACGCGTTGCGGCAGATGTTGCCGTACGGCTGAGCCGGTATGTTCCAGGCGATTCAGGGCACGGCCGCGGGAAAGCGGCCGTGTTTCATTGCGCGGTCTCGTGATGCCAATGCCACGGCTCGTAAACGACGCCATGCGGGTTGTCGCGGGGAAAGCTCATGCGGAATCCGTGTCCGTCGGCATTGCGTTGCAGCCATGCGAACGCGGCGGTGGTCTCGAAGGATTCGTCGACCGGCGGCTCGCCTGGAGCGCTGATGTCCAGCGCATTGCCGGTGTGGTGTTCGCTGAATCCGGGGGCGGCGTTGACCTTGAGAATCCCGTCGACGATCTGTCCGCGCGACCGCTTGCGTTCGAAGATCGCCGCCTGATAGGCATGGCTGCGATAACCGGAAATGGCTTCCAGCGCGATTCCGTCATCCGATGCCGCGTGCCGCATATGCGACCAGGCACGCGCGGCGGCGGCGGTGAGCCAGAGCGGCCGCCGATAGCGGTCATGGCCGGCGAACATCAGCCATTGCGGTTCCGCATGAAGCGGCAGGCCGGTTCTTGCCATATATGCGGAAGCCTCGATGCCGAGGGCATCCAGCCGCTGCCGCAGATGCCGGATCGGCAGATCATCGGCATCCTGTCCGTGGGCGAGATGCCGGAGCAGTGCCGCCATGTTGTCCAGGCGATCCAGTGCTTCGTCGATGCCGGGTTCCCTGGCCAAGCGAGTGACCAGCGGCATCAGGTTCTGTTCCGCACCGATGACGGCGGCGAGATAGCGCCCGTCTCTCTTGCGCCGCAGCAGCCAATCGGCCCGCGACAGTATCCGCGCATCCGCATTGCTTCTGGCCCGCCGCAGTGAGGCGGGCCAGAGTTCGATATCGGTGGTGTTGATGAGGTAGCGCGGCGCGGGTTTCATGGAGGCCGAGTATGACGCAAACAACCGCGTGACCGGAATCGATCGCCATGCCATCGACGATGGCGTTCCGGACACGGTACATCCGCCGGTTGCCGCCATGAGCGGCATCCCGGTCGGTTCGATAACGGCGGATGGCGCATCCGTTCAGCCGGCCGCGACTACCGGGCCGGCCTGCGGGGAAACGGCGGAGATGGCGGATATGTCAGGCTGAAGGCATGATCGGCGCGTGGTTTTTCATTGTCATATTGGGCTGCGCGCATCGTCATGAGACTGACATATTCACGGTTGCGTTCACGTTGCGATGGCCGGAAGGCGCGTGTTGGCGGCTGCGGTTGTCATAAAACCGTCACGAAGCGATATAACAATGGCGCCGATGAATATCTGTCGAAATCCATATCGATGATCTGGCGGGTTGCCTGTCTGGCGACAGTCCTCGGCTTTCTGGCGGTCGGAACGCTGCATGCGACCGGGGTCCGGACACTCACCGGCGTCGGCGCGTCGTTTCCGGCTCCGATCTATGCCCGGTGGGCCGATCTCTATTACCGCCAGACCGGGAATCGCATCAACTACCAGTCCCTGGGTTCGAACGCGGGAATCCAGCAGGCCAGGATCGGGACGGTGGACTTCGCAGGTTCCGACATGCCGCTGGCGGAAAACGATCTGCGACAGGAAGGCATGATCCAGTTTCCCGTATTGATCGGTGGCGTGGTGCCGGTGGTGAACATTCAGGGCGTCGCTTCGGGACGGTTGCAACTGGATGGCGAAACGCTGGCCGGCATCTATCTGGGCCGGATCCGGAATTGGAACGATCCGGCCATTGTTCGCCTCAATCCGGAGGTGCGTTTGCCGGACGCGCCGATCATGGCGATCCGCCGCGCCGATGGCGCCGGGGCGACTTTTGCCTTCACCGATTATCTGTCGCGCAGCAGTCCGGCCTGGCGCGACCAGATCGGCGCCGGTCCGGCGGTGCGCTGGTCGGTGGGAGCGGCAGGCAAGGGCAACGAAGGCGTGGCGGCATTCGTGCAGAGACTGCCGGACAGCATCGGCTACGTCGAATACAGCTATGCCTTGCAGAACCATATGACGATGGTGGCCCTGCGCGGCCAGACCGGCGCGAGAATCGAGCCGGAGGCGGAGAACTTCCTTGCCGCACTGGAAAGGATGCAATGGTCGCCGCGATTCGTTCCGATGACGGATCCGGCGATCGCTGGCACGGCCGCTGACCGCGCCTGGCCGATCATGACGGCGACCTTCGTATTGGTGCGCTCGCGGGCGACGGATCCGGCGAAAACGGACGCAGTGCAACGCTTTTTCGGCTGGGCGTATACGCACGGCGACGCCGTGGCGCGGGACCTGGGCTATTTCCCGATCCCGGCGCGATTGAAAGCCCGGATCCGCGCTTCCTGGCGCGAAGCGGGCGCTTCCGATTGCATGCGGGCTGCCACTGCGGGTCGGGAGCCGAAGGACATATGACCGGTATGCGCACTCATGCGGCGCAGGCGCGGATGCGGCATATCCGCGCGCGGCGGATCGATGCCCTGTTTTCGTGGTTGGTGCACGCCTGCGCATTGCTGGTGGTGCTGATGCCGGCCGGAATCGTGGTTTCGCTGTTCGCGGGCGCGATGCCGGCCATCCGCGAGTTCGGCCCATCCTTTCTGTGGCATGGCGATTGGGACCCGTTGCATGGCCGCTACGGCGCCTTGCCGATGATCTATGGAACCGTGGCCAGCGCGGCGATCGCCTTGCTGCTGGCGGTTCCGGTGAGTTTCGGCATCGCGCTGTTTGTGACGGAATTGGCGCCACGCTGGTTGAAGCGCCCGTTGACCACGGCGATGGAACTGCTCGCGGCGATTCCGTCCATCGTCTACGGCATGTGGGGGCTGCTGGTATTCAGCCCGATCCTGGCGCGCTACGTGCAGCAACCCTTGCAGGCCAGCCTGGGCGATGTGCCCTATGTCGGCGCTCTGTTCGCGGGGCCGCTGGTGGGCATCGGCATCCTGTCGGCTGGCGTGATCCTTTCGATCATGGTGATTCCGTTCATCGCTTCGGTGATGTGCGAGGTCTTCGATGCTACGCCGGCGATGCTCAAGGAGTCCGCGTACGGCATGGGCGCGACGACCTGGGAAGTGGTCGTGAAGGTCGTGCTTCCCTATACCAGAAACGGCGTTCTCGGCGGCATCATGCTGGGGTTGGGACGTGCCTTGGGCGAAACCATGGCGGTCACCTTCGTCATCGGCAACATGAATCCGGGCGGGTCGGTGTCCCTGTTCGACGCAGCGAACAGCATCACCTCGATGCTGGCGAACGAATTCGCCGAGGCGGGCAGCGGTCTGCATCAGGCCTCGGTGATCTATCTTGGTCTGGTGCTGTTCCTGATCGCGTTCGTGGTGCTGTCGCTGTCACGGCTGATGCTGCGGCGGATGCGGCGACCGCAGGGGAGCGGCGCATGAGCATGGACCGACGCCCCTACGTGGCACATGCCGCGCGCAGCCGCCGGTATCGCAACCGGCGCTGCATCAATCGCTGCGCCTTCGCGTTCGCGACGCTGGCGACGCTTTTGGGAATGTTCTGGCTGAGCTGGATCCTGCTGGATACGGCGATCCTGGGAGCTTCCGGTCTGTTCCAGGCCAGCACCTATTCCGAGATGACGCCGGCGGCGAACATGACGGGCGGCGGTCTGGCCAATGCCATCGCCGGTTCGCTGGTCATGGTATTGCTGGCGACCCTGCTGGGTACGCCGGTGGGGGCCTTGACCGGCGTCTATCTGAGCGAATACGGTCGCCGCCGCCATCTGGCGGCGGTCACGCGCTTCGTCAACGATATTCTGCTGTCGGCTCCCTCGATCATCATCGGACTGTTCGTCTACGCCATGCTGGTGGTTCCGTTCGGTGGATTCTCCGGTTGGGCCGGCGCGGTGGCATTGGCGCTGATCGTGATTCCGGTGGTGGTCAAGACCACCGAGAACATGCTGCGACTGGTGCCGGATCCGTTGCGCGAAGCGGCTTACGCCTTGGGCGCGAGCAAGTGGAAGGTCGTGACGGTGATCGTGGCGCGCGCGGCCCGGGCCGGCGTGGCGACCGGCGTGCTGCTGGCGCTGGCGCGGATTTCCGGAGAGACCGCGCCATTGCTGTTCACGGCCTTGTCCAACCAGTTCTGGAACCTGGATCCGACGCAGCCGATGGCCAGCCTGCCGGTGACCATTTTCAAATTCGCGATGAGTCCGTTCCGCAACTGGCAGCAACTGGCGTGGAGCGGAGTGCTGATCATTACGATAGGGATACTGGTGTTGAACATCGCCACGCGCTGGATCATGCGGAGAAGGGCATGAACGCAATGAGGACGCCCGGATCGGGCGACGGAACCATCCCGGCCAAGATCGAACTGCGCGACCTGAATTTCCATTACGGCGAATTCCATGCGATCCGCAATGTGAACATGGATATTCCCGGGAATCGCGTGACCGCTTTCATCGGTCCGTCCGGTTGCGGCAAATCGACCCTGCTGCGCACGTTCAACCGCATGTTCGAACTGTACCCGGGACAATGCGCCAGCGGCCGGATACTGGTCGATGGCGAGGACATCCTGAACTCGCGCGAGGACGTGACCTTGATACGCGCCCGGATCGGCATGGTGTTCCAGAAGCCGACCCCGTTCCCGATGTCCATCTACGACAACATCGCTTTCGGCATCCGCTTGTTCGAAAGCCCGCCGGATACGGAGCTGGACGACCGGGTCGAGTGGGCATTGCGCAAGGCGGCGTTGTGGGACGAGGTCCGCGACAGGCTGGAGCGGAGCGGCACGGCGTTGTCCGACGGCCAGCAACAGCGGCTTTGCATCGCCCGCAGCATCGCGGCGCGGCCCGAGATCCTGCTGCTGGACGAACCGTGCTCGGCGCTGGACCCGGTTTCGACCGCGAAGATCGAGGAACTGATCCACGAACTGAAGAACGAGTACACGCTGGCCATGGTGACCCACAACATGCAGCAGGCGGCGCGTTGTTCGGACTACACGGCCTACATGTACGCCGGCGAGGTGATCGAGTTCGACCGTACCGAACAGATATTCTTCCGCCCGGCGAAACAGGAAACCGAAGACTACATCACCGGCCGTTTCGGCTGAGCTGCATCCACGGGGAACCGGAATCCGGCGCGACACGATGAGCAACCATATTTCCACGCAATTCGATACCGAACTGAACTCCGTCTCCAGCCGGATCATGGAGCTGGGGGGGCTTGTGGAGACCCAGATCGCGGTGGCGATAGATGCGCTGGCCGGCTTCGACAACGAACAGGCCGATGCGGTGCTGGACATGGAGCGCCGGGTCAACCGCATGGAAGTCGAGATCGATCACGCGCTGACCACGGTCATCGCCCGCCGCCAGCCGACGGCGCGCGACCTGCGCCTGCTGATCGCCATCTCCAAGACCACGACCAATCTGGAACGGGTAGGGGACGAGGCCAGCAAGATCGCGCGCATGGTCAAGTCGATCGCGCTGCGGGGCGCGCCCCGCGCGCTGCCTTCGTTCGAGCTGAAGATCGCCGCTGGGCTGGCCGCGCGGCTGATCCGGCGCGCGCTGGATGCGTTCGCTCGGCTGGATGTCGACGCCGCTGTGGGCATATTGCGCGAGGACAGCCAGATCGACGCGGAATTCGCCGGGTTCCTGCGCAAGCTGGTCACCTACATGATGGAAGATCCCAGGACGATTTCCGCCAGTCTGGATCTGCTGTTCGTCGCCAAGGCGCTGGAGCGCATCGGCGACCATGCCACCAACATCGCCGAGTTCATCATCTACATCGTCAAGGGCGCCGATGTGCGTCATACGCGCCTGGACGAAATCGAATCGACCCTCTACTGACATGTCCGCACGCATACTCATCGTTGAAGACGAACCGGCCATCGCCGAACTGATCGCGGTCAACCTGCGGCACGCGGGTTTCGACCACGTCGTGGCCGGCGACGCGGAAACCGCGCAACTGGAGATAGACCGGCAATTGCCCGATCTGGTCCTGCTGGACTGGATGCTGCCCGGCGCGAGCGGGTTGTCGATCGCCAAGCGCTGGCGCGCCAGCGAACGCACCCGGCAGTTGCCGATCATCATGTTGACGGCGCGCGGCGACGAATCCGACCGGGTCATGGGCCTGGACGCGGGCGCCGACGATTACATCGTCAAGCCGTTCTCGATGCAGGAAATGATGGCGAGGGTCCGCGCGCTGCTGCGCCGCCAGCGGCCGGAGAAATCGCAGGATGCGGTGACCGTCGCCGGCCTGAAGCTGGACCCGTCCGCGTACGAAGTGAGCGCGGAGGGCGAAGTGGTCCGCATGGGGCCGACTGAATTCAGGTTGCTGCATTATCTGATGCGCCATCCGGACCGCGTGCATCGGCGCAGCCAGTTGCTCGACAAGGTCTGGGGCGATCATGTCTTCATCGAGGAACGCACGGTGGACGTGCATATCAAGCGCTTGCGCGAAAGCCTGTCCGGTGTCGGCTGCGCGCATCTGATCGAGACGGTGCGCGGCGCGGGCTACCGCTTGAATTCGCGCGCCCAGCCCTCGCCGCAAACATGATCTGCTCCCAAAGGAAGCCAAGGTGAGCCATTGGGTCTGGAAACGCGCTGTCGCCATCGGCCTGTGCCTGTTGCTGGGCGCTGGCATCGGCGCCTGGTTGGGCGAAACCTGGTGGCAGCGCGGCCTGGCTGGCGCCTTGGCGGGTGCGTTGATCGCCTCTGTCTGTCTGTTGCTGCAGGACACCCGACGGGCGCGGCAACTGCTGCTCTGGCTGCGGCTGGATCCGCACGCGCAAACCAGGGAAGTGCGCCTTCCGGCGATGTGGCGCAGTCTGCGCGGCCATGTCCGACGCAGTTGGCGCGAGCAGGACAAGGCCGTCGATACCGAGCGTCGCCGTTTCGACCGCTTGCTGTCGGCGATGCAGGCGTCCCCGGACGGCGTGCTGATCCTGGATCACGAAGAGCGGATCGAATGGGGCAACATTGCCGCCTCGACACATTTCGGCCTCGATATCGAACGCGACCGGCACCAGCATCTGGTCAATCTGCTGCGCCAGCCGGCATTTCTGGACTACCTGCAACGTGGTGAATTCGGGCAGGGCGTGCATCTGCCGCGTCGCGACGGCGAGGGCAGCCTGATGGTCTATGTATTCCGGTACGGCGATCAGGGCGACAAACTGGTGCTGTCGCGGGACATCACCGATATCGAACGGGTGGACCAGATGCGCCGCGATTTCGTGGCCAATGTCTCGCACGAGATCAGGACCCCGCTGACCGTGGTATCCGGCTTCATCGAAACCCTGTCCAGCCTGTGCCTGAGCGAGGCCGAGCAGCGCCGGTATCTGGGCATGATGGGGCAGCAGGCGCAACGCATGCAGACCCTGATCGACGACCTGCTGGTACTGGCGCGTCTGGAAGGCAGCCCGTTGCCGCCAATGGACCGGTGGAACGACATCGGCACGATGCTCGCGCAGGCCGAGGGCGAAGCACGGGCCTTGTCGCAGGGACGCCATCAACTGAGTTTCGCCGCCGCCGAGCCTGCGCAGATTGCCGGCGCTGCTTCGGAGCTGGCCAGTGCGTTGACCAACCTGGTGGGCAATGCGATTCGTTACACGCCGAGCGGCGGGCGCATCGAAGTGCGCTGGCAGCCATTGGCGGATGGTAGCGGCGAATTCTACGTCCGCGACGACGGACCCGGTATCGCGCGCGAACACTTGGCCCGGCTGACCGAGCGTTTCTATCGCCTGGACCGCAGCCGCTCGCGCGAAACCGGCGGCACCGGGCTGGGGCTGTCCATCGTCAAGCGCGTCCAGACGCGGCACGAGGGCGCGCTATTGATCGAGAGCGGCGAAGGCGAAGGGTCCACTTTCCGCCTGCGCTATCCGGCCAAGCGGATCAGACCGGCGGATCGATGAAGTCCCGTCGGGAAAATGGCGGCCGGTTTTGGGCGAACGCCCGGTTGCGTGCGTCATGACGCCGCGATGTCCCTTGCGCAGGGGATCGCCCAATAAAGAAAGCCGCCGAAATATCGGCGGCTTTCCGTTTGCAGCCTGAAGCCGGAAATTGAAATTACTTGGTTTCGGCGTTTTCTTCCGGAGCCGGCGGCGGTGGCGGCGGGTTGCCGACAGCATCGCCTTGGGTGGCCGGAGCAGCGGCGTCTTCGGTCGGAGCCGGCTGGGTGCCGTCGGCGGCCGGAGCGGTGTCGCTGGCGTCGGCGCTGGTGCTGCCGGCATCGGCGGCGGCCTGAGCGGCGGCATCGGCGGTCTGCTGGGCGGCGTCGGTGGCCGGAGCCTGCTCGGTGGTTGGAGTCTGTTCGGTCGCCGCTGCGGCAGCCGTGTCGGCCTGGCCTTCGGTCTTGGTGCAGGCGGCCAGGGCGAAAGCCACGGCCAGCGCAATCAGCAGTTTATTGGTACTCATTATGGTTGTTTCCTCGTCATTGAAGTTGATTGGTACATGAAATCACATGCAGCGAACATAATGACAATCCCTCTCGCGCTGTCAAGCATTCGCCAATTCATTTTAGTGAAACGAAAGTCGTGCGTCATGCAATCTCGATCGCGATCGCGGTGGCTTCGCCGCCGCCGATGCACAGCGACGCGATGCCCCGGCGCAGGCCGCGAGTACGCAGTGCATTGATCAGCGTGACCAGCAGTCGCGCTCCGGATGCTCCGATCGGATGACCCAAGGCGCAGGCGCCGCCGTTGACGTTGATCCTTTCATGAGGAATGCCCAGTTCCTTGATCGGAATCATCGCGACGACGGCGAAGGCTTCGTTGATCTCGAACAGATCGATGCCCTCGACTTTCCAGCCGATCTTTTTCAGTAGCTTTTCGATTGCGTTGACCGGTGCGGTGGTGAACCATTCCGGCTCATGCGAGTGGGTCGCATGACCGACGATCCTTGCCAGCGGCTGCAATCCCTGCCGGGCCGCTTCCTCCGCGTCGAGCAGAACCAGCGCCGCCGCGCCGTCGGAAATGCTGGAAGCGCTGGCGGCGGTGATGGTGCCGTCCTTCCTGAAGGCGGGTCGCAATGCAGGGATCTTGCTCGGATCGGACTTGCCGGGCTGTTCGTCGGTGGCGTATTCGGTTTCGCCCTTGCGACCGGTGACCTTGACGGGAACGATTTCCTCGTCGAAAGCGCCGGTTTTCTGCGCGGCCTGGGCGCGACGGACGGATTCGCTGGCGTAGGCGTCCTGATCGGCGCGGGTGAATCCGTATTTGTCCACCGCCATTTCCGCGAACGCGCCCATCGGCTGTCCATCGGAGGGATTGGTCAGGCCGTCCCAGGCCATGTGGTCCACCGCCTGGAAATTGCCGTAGCGATTGCCGATGCGCGAGTTGGGCAGCAAATGTGGCGCATTGGTCATCGACTCCATGCCGCCGGCGATGACGGCCTGCGCGGAACCGGCCTTGATCAGGTCGTGGCCCAGCATGATGGCTTTCATTCCGGAACCGCAGACCTTGTTGATGGTGGTGCAGCCGGCCGACAGCGGCACTCCCGCCGCGATCGCCGCCTGTCGCGCAGGCGCCTGGCCGAGATTGGCGGACAATACGCAGCCCATGATGACTTCCGAAACCTGTGACGCGGGAAGCCGCGACTGCCGCAATGCGGCATCGATGGCGGCGGCGGCGAGAGCCGGAGCGGGTATGCCAGTGAACTGGCCGAGGAAAGAGCCCATCGCGGTGCGCTTGGAGCCAACGATCACAATATCGCTCATGGAAATTCCGGTGCGGATTGGAAACGGAAATCGACATGTTTGATTGTGACCTCCGTACGAGTATGCTACAGCATCGGATGGGGCAGCGGTCCCGCCGAGCAGCGGTAATAAGACTAAATGACAATATCTCTCGTCACCATCAGGGCGTGGTTTTACGGGTGGCGGTATATCGGGATATTGAACGCTGATGCCGATGGGCATGCTTGGTTTTCATGGCATGGCCGATCGTATCGTTCAGTTCACGAAAGGAATAAAACATGGGGAAGAACAGTATTCCGACACAGCACTCGATAACGTGGCGCTGCGCAGTATTGCCGATTTCGATTGCCGCTGCGTTGAGCGCATGCGGAGGCGGATCGAATGTCCGCGAGAATCCGCCGCCGGCGGTCACTCCGCAACCCGCGGTCGATGCGCACCTGACCATCACCGGTGCGGACGAGGCGCAGAAGAAGGGCTACACGGGAGAGGGCGTCCGCATCGGCGTGGTCGATACCGGCGTGAACCGCAATCACCCGGCACTGCAAGGCCGTGTCGTGGCCAACCTGAACTGGATCGATCCTGGCAGCAACGATCTGTCGGTCGACGATGTGAACGGTCATGGCACCACGGTTGCGCAGATTGCGGCGGGACAGGCGGTCGGAGACTGGCCGGGCGGAATCGCCCCGAATGCCGAGATCGTATCGGTCCGTTTCCTGGGCGATACCGGCTCCGACGGGGGCCTCGGCCTGCCGCCCGATCAGGAACTGGCCGGGATCAACCAGCAACTGATCGACCAGAACGTCAAGATCATGAACAACTCCTGGAGCGGGTTGCTCATGATGTGGCTGGATGTTTCGGCCACCGAGACGCTGGCTCACAGCTACCGTCCTTTCATTGAGGACCATGGCGGGCTGGTAGTGTTCGCTGCCGGCAATCAGAACGAAGCGGATCCTTCCTTCATCGCTTCGCTGCCGAGCCGCCAGGGACCCGGCAATTCCAAACCGGCCGCGGATCTGGAGAAGGGCTGGCTGGTGGTCGTGGCAACGGAAACGGAGAATCCCACGCAGCTGGCCTCGTATTCGAACAACTGCGGCGTGGCCAAGAACTACTGCCTGGCCGCGCCGGGTACCGTGACCTATACCGATCCCGCTTCGGGAAACGAACTGCTGTACGGCACCGGCACTTCCTTCGCCGCGCCGATGGCGTCGGGTGCCGCAGCGCTGGTCTGGGAGGCCTACCCTTATTTCAGCAACGATCTGGTCCGGCAGACACTGCTGGGGACCGCCACGGACATTGGTTTCCCCGGTGTGGACACCGTTTACGGCTATGGTCTGCTGAATGCCGAAAAGGCAGTGCAGGGCCCGGCCAAGTTCGACTGGGGTGATGTCACCGTCGAATTCGATGACATCCGTTCCGAGTGGTTCAACGACATCAGCGGCGCCGGCGGCCTGACCAAGCGCGGCACCGGTTTGCTGGCGATCCGCAGCACGGACAATACCTATACGGGCGATACGCGCGTCGAAGGTGGCACCCTGTTCGTCGGCGGTCTCCGTGGTTCCAACGTTTCCATCGGCGATGCCGGCACATTCGTCGCGGGCGGCGCCATCACCGGCAATGTCACCAACGCCGGCACATTCCAGATCGGCGAATCGCGGGTCACGCTGACGGGCGATTATCAGCAGTCCAGCAGCGGTAATCTGGCGATGGTGGTTGGCGACCAGTTGAATGTCACCGGCACGGCGCGCATCGCAGGCGGCGTGCATGTGCTGGGCAAACGCGACTACGTCGGGTTGGGCAGCGAGTACCGTGTGCTGCAGGCAGGCGAGCTGGTCGGCCGTTTCGACCGTGTCACTGCGGCGAACAACGTTTATCTCATAGCCGGCATGACCTATCGCAACAATGGCGCTTTCATCACCTTGAATCGTCTGGATGTCGCCGCGACCGCGGCCATGTTCACCGATATCACGCCGGCGGCGATGGAAGCCGCGGTGCGCGTGGAGAATGCGTTCCAGGCCATCGACGCCAGTCGGGCCGGCAACGGCAGCGTGGGCGACGATTTCGTCCGCGCCGCGGGCGAATTCCAGCATACGGCCTCGCCGCAACAGGCTGCGGCCGCGCTGCGCAGCCTGTCCGGCAAACTGCACGCCGAGGCTTCGGCGATGACGTTCGATACCATCGACATGCAGCGCCGTGCCTTGTCCTCGCGTTTCGATCAGTTGCAGCAGACCCCGCGCGCGCTGGGCGCATGGTCGCGGCAACTGGGAGTGACGGGACAGGGCGGTTACGGACGTTCCGATTTCTCCACCTCTGGCTGGATGATGGGCAGCGATCAGCGCTTCGGCAATGCGATTGCCGGTGCGGCGTTCTCGCAGACGCTGTCCAACAACAAGGCGACGATGGAGTCGGGTCGCAGCCGTGACCGCCAGGTTCAGGGACAGCTCTATGCCGGCACCACGGGCGCGAACGGATACGCACTGGGTCAGGTCGGCTTCGGTCGTTATTCGCGCAATATCGATCGTTACCTGCAGCTCGGCGCGGCGTCGTCCTGGGTCGGCAGCCAGTATTCGGGCGACTTCGTGACCGCGAGCGTGGAGACGGGGCGCCGCTTCGACCTCGGCAAGATGGCGTTGACGCCGTATGTCGGCGCGGACTATTCGCGTGTCGCGAACGCTGGTTTCAGCGAGCGCGGCGCCAGCGGTTTCGGCCTGAAGATGCGCGATTTCATTTCGCAGCGCACGCAGGCCATCGCCGGTATCCGCGGCGAGCGCGCCTGGCGCCGCTGGGGCGTGCGTGCCTACGCGGAATGGCAGCAAACGCTGGATTCCAGCGGCATGGATGTCGATGCCAGCTTCGTCGGCGTGGATACCTGGTCGTCGCTGTCGGGCCTGCAGCCGGCGCGTTCGGGCGGCCTGGCCGGAGTCTATGTCGATTCGTGGCTGTCGGTTAACAGTCGCCTGTCGTTTGGCTACGACCATGGTTTCGGTCCGCGTGGCGAGACCAATCAGGCTTCGGCCCGGTTCGAGTTCAATTTCTGAGCCGTGGCATCCGGTGCGGCGTGGAACGTCGCACCGGATGCAGACAAAAGCCGGTATTCAACCAGCATCCACCCGCCGTCTGACGAGTGGATGCTTTTTTGTGGAATTATGTGCCTGGCTAAAGTCACCCCAGGTTGAGTCTCTACCCAGCTTTTTAGAACCTGTCTCAAAATTGCCTGAGCAGCAAAAGTACCGCGGAAACCCACACAAAACCGAGGCCATTCTCCGGATGGAACTGCCATCGATTCAGAACGGCTAACTCAAGTCATCGGCGAAGCGGGAACAGATAATGGCGGCGGCAAGTTCGAGCAGAGCCAAGTGAATATCGAGCCTGCGCTCGAAGCGAATACGTAGTTTGCCGAAACCCGCGAACCAGGCATGCGTATGCTCGCCCCTCCCCAGCCAGCGATGGCGGCCCAGCCGCTCCTTGCTCTCGATACCTTTGATGCCGGCCATGCGGAACATGATCGGGTACGCGAACGCATTTCCCGCCATGTCGCTCTAATGTTCGATGGATCATCGGCATGGTGGCTGGGTCCGCCATGGCGCTTTTGTGCAGGCTTTCAGCGGCCATTGTCCACAATGGCCGGCATTTCGCCTTTGCGCGAGGCCAGGCGGTCGGCGAGGCGGGTGGGTTCGGGAAGCCGGTAGCGGGTGACATAGCGCATGGTCCATTCCGCTGAGGATGCGACCGAGATACGGTGCCCCGGCGAGACAATCAGCGGATTGCAGTGTGGCTTGCTGCGGAGTGCCCAGCCGATCTGTTCGTTGTGATGCATGAGCGGAGCATGATCGCCGCGATCCGGCCCGGGCCCGGCGAATTTCCCGGTCAATGGTTTCTTTGCGACGCCGATGCTGGGCAAGCCGGTGACCACGCCGAAATGCGCGGCGATTCCGAAGCGGCGCGGATGCGCGATGCCTTGTCCATCGATGAATGCCAGATCCGGGGTGCAATCCAGCAATCTCAATGCGGCGAGCAATGCCGGCAGCTCGCGAAAACTCAACAGGCCCGGAATGTACGGCATCGATGTGGGCAGGCGCACCACTTCGAATTGCAGCGGCAACAGATTCTCCGCATGCAGTAATACGGCGGCCGCACGGGTTATCGTTCCGTTCTCTTCGAATCCCACATCGAAGCCGGCGATGCGTTGCGGTCTGGAGGCCACTTCATCGGACAATGTGACCTGTTCGGCAAGCAGGCTCTGCAATGCTCTGGCGCTCGCTGTGCTGCCGTCCCAGTCGGGGAAACCCGTACCGGTTTTCTGTTCGCGCATGATGCCTCCACAAGCATGGTGTCATGAACGGGATTCGATCCGTTCCAGCGCACAGCGCCATCGTCGGGGCGGGCGGCGGCGAATCCGCCGTTTCAGAATATGACATCGACCGGAACACTGTCAGCATAGGGGGCCGGAATGACATCGTGTGGGTCAATACGGGAGTGCCGGCAACGGAATGGAACCGGAATGTACGGCCCAGGGGCGCGGGACATGTTGCGCTGTGGCAGGCGGAAACGACGCCGGTTCCGGCCAGGTCTTCGCCTGCGGTTCCATCCACCAGGAAAGCGAAGGCCGCAGCGTGACCACTTCTCCGATCACCAGCAGGGTCGGCGAGGGCGCATTGGCGGCCAGCCGGCCGAGATCGTCCAGTGTGCCGGTGACGACTTTCTGGTCGGGCAGCGTGCCGCGGCTGATGACCGCAACCGGCGTCGTCGCGGTTTTTCCGGCCTGGATCAGTTTTTCCTGGATATGCGCGGCTTGCAACGATCCCATGTAGATCACCAGCGTATGCTCCAGCGTGGCCAGCGTCTTCCAGTAATCGCCTTTCTCCTGGTCGTGGGTGTGACCGGTGACCATGCTGATGCCCTTGGCGTACTTGCGGTGGGTCAGCGGTATTCCGGCATAGGCGGTCGTCCCCAGGCCGGCCGTCACTCCGGGAACGATCCGATAAGGAATATCGTGTTGCGCGAGTACCTCGGCTTCTTCTCCGCCACGCCCGAACACGAAAGGATCGCCTCCCTTCAGGCGGACCACCCGTTTGCCCTGTCGCGCCAGTTCCACCAGCAGGGCGTTGATCCGTTCCTGGGTGACATGATGGTGGCCGGCCTGTTTGGCGACGGGGATCTTCTCCGCATCGGCCCGTGCCAGGCCCAGCACCGAGGCGCTGACCAGATTGTCGTGCAGGATCACGTCCGCTCTTTGCAGCGCTTGCAGACCCTTCAGGGTCATCAGGCCGGCATCGCCCGGACCGGCGCCGACCAGGGTGACATCGCCTGCCGGCGCGGATCGCCGTATCAGGTTCTGTTGCAGGAAATCCTCGGCTGCGGCCGGATGTCGGCTTTCCACCAGCGAGGCGAACGGACCGGTGAACAGGTTTTCCCAGAAGCGGCGCCGTTCGCCCAGTGTCGGCAATATCTTTTTGACCCGGTCGCGCCAGCGGCCGGCGATGCAGGCCATCTGGCCCAGGTTCTGGGGTAGCAGCGCTTCCAGTTTCTCGCGCAACTGGCGGATCAATACCGGGGCTTTGCCGCCGGAAGAAAGAGCGATCTGGACCGGAGAGCGGTCGATGATGGAAGGGAAGATGAAGGAACACAGCGCGGGCGAATCGACCACGTTGACCCATAGACGGCATTGTTCCGCGTGTTCGGAAACCTGCCGGTTCAAATCCGGATCATCGGTCGCCGCGATCGCCAGGAACGCGCCATCGAGTTGCGCCGCTTCGAATCGCTGCGCCAGCCACTCAATCCTGTCCTCCTGTTGCCACTGTCGCAGCCTGGGATGCAGCTCATCTGCCACGACCCGGACTGTCGCGCCTGCGGCGAGAAGCGTCTGGATCTTGTGGCTGGCCACGAGTCCACCGCCCACGACAAGCACGCGGCGATTCTTCAGTTCGACAAACAGGGGCAGGTAATCCATTTCGTCGGTGATCCGGGTAGCAAAGAAAAAGCGGGAGAAATTGGGGCGAGTGAGAGCAGCGCTTCCGGGAGACGAACCGGAGCGGTCGGCTCAGATTTCCTCGTGCAGACCGCATTCGCGCTTGAGGCCGAAGAAGCGGGTGTCTTCTTCGCGCATGCCCGGTTGCCAGCGCTGGGTGGTATGCACGTCGCCGATGGAGACATAGCCCTGTTCCCATAACGGGTGATAGGGCAGATCGTGCTGCTTGAGGTAGCGCCATACATCCCGATCGCTCCAGTCGGCGATCGGATTAACCTTGTAGCGGCCATCGCGCCATTGCAGGACAGGCGTTTGCATGCGGCTTTCCGACTGCGAGCGGCGCAGGCCGGTGAACCAGGTGCCGATGCCCAATTCCGCCAGCGCCCGGCGCATCGGTTCGACCTTGTGCAACCGGTTGTATTGTTCGATCCCGCCCAGTCCCTGTTCCCACAAGCGGCCGTGACGCGCCTCCAGCCAGGCCGCGCTGAGCGCCGGGCGGAACACTTTCAGGTTCAGGCGCAGGCGCGCGGTCAGTTCGTCGGCGAAGCGGTAGGTCGCGGGAAACAGGTAGCCGGTATCGATCAGGATGACCGGAATATCGGGTTGTTGTTGCGTGAGCAGGTGCAGCGCCAGCGCCGATTGGGCGCCGAAACTGGTGGTCAGCGCCGCTGCCGCCGGCGCATGGCGCAATGCCCATGCGATTCGCTGCCCGGCGTCGAGCCGCTCCAGTTCGATGGCGAGCGCTTCGGTGTTTTCCGGCGACAGGTCGATATCGGATACGGCCCCGTTCATGGCCGAAGCTCCACGGGAATGACGCGGTGCGTCGGATAAGGCGGCAGTTCGATTTCACCGCTGCGGTGCAGGTAATCGCCGAAGTCCTCGTTTTCCTCACGCTCGCGGGCATAGCGGCCCAGCAGCGTGTCCAGCGTCCGCAGGATTTCGGTTTCGTCGATGTTTTCCCGGTACAGCGTATTGAGGCGCTGTCCGCGCTGGTCGCCGCCGAGCATCAGGTTGTAGCGTCCGGGTGCCTTGCCGACCAGGGCGATCTCGGCCAGATAGGGGCGCGAACAGCCATTGGGGCAGCCGGAAATGCGCAGCAGGATCGGGGTTTCGGCCAAGCCGTGCTTCTGCAGGATCGGTTGCAGGAGATCGAGAAAATCGGGCAGGTAGCGCTCGGCCTCGGCCATCGCCAGGGCGCAGGTGGGCAGGGCGACGCAGGCCATCGCGGCGCGCGCCAGCGCGGTCGGCGCGGCGTTGCCGGTATCCAGCCGATATCGTTGCACCAGCGATTCGATCGTCGGCTTCCGGGCATCGGAAATGCCGGCGATGACGAGATTCTGATTCGGCGTCAGCCGGAATTCGCCATCGAGGATGCGCGCGATCTCGCGCAGGCCGCTGAGATGCGGCGTGCCGGGACGGTCGGCCAAGCGGCCCGCCGACAGCGACAGCGTCAGATGCCAGCGGCCGTCCTGTCCCTGCGTCCAGCCGAAGCGGTCGCCGTTGTGGTCGAAACGGAACGGGCGCGGCGTTTGCAGCGCGATCCCGGAGCGGCGCTCAATCTCGCCGCGAATGCAATCCAGGCCGCGATCGTCGATGGTGTATTTGAAACGTGCGCGTTTGCGTTGCTCGCGGTTGCCGTAATCCCGCTGTGTCGTGACCACGGCGGTGGCGACATCAAGCAATTGGTCGCGATGGATGAAACCGGCCACATCGGCCACGCGCGGCCAGGTTTCGGCATCGCCGTGGCTGGCGCCCATGCCGCCGCCCAGGCTGAGGTTGTAGCCGACGATTTCGCCCTGCGCGTCGGTGATGCCGACGAAACCGAGATCGTTGGCGAATACATCGACATCGTTCAGCGGCGGCAGCGCGAAGCCGATCTTGAATTTGCGCGGCAGATAGCGCTCGCCGTAGATCGGTTCCGGCTCCTCGCCGCTGCCGCCGACCCGTTCCTCGTCCAGCCAGATTTCGTAATAGGCGCGGGTATTGGGCAGCAGGTGCTCGGACAGGCGCGCCGCGTCCGCGTACAGCATGGCATGCGCCGAGGACAGCAGCGGATTGGCGGCGACCTGGACATTGCGGTTGACATCGCCGCAGGCGGCCAGCGTATCGATCATGGCGGCGTTGATCGCCTGCATCGTCACCTTCAGCTCGCGCTTGATGACGCCGTGGAACTGGATCGCCTGACGCGTGGTGACGCGCAGCGAATGATTGCCGTAGGTGGTGGCGATCGCATCCAGCTTCAGCCATTGTCCGGGACTGATGACGCCGCCCGGCGTGCGGGTGCGAATCATGAATTGATAGGCGGGCTCCAGCTTCTGCCGGCGCCGCTCGTCGCGCAGATCACGGTCGTCCTGCTGATAGCTGCCGTGGTACTTGATCAGGGTCTGGTCGTCCTCGGCCAGTGCTCCGGTCACGGGGTTGGCGAGGCTTTGCAGCAGGCTGCCGCGCAAGCGGCGGCTGTCGGATTTGATGTCTTCGACGGAATGCGTGCTCATGGCGATGTTGGCGGCAAGGTCTCAGTAGACATCGCGGCTGTAGCGTCCTCCGGATTGCAGGTCGGTGAGATAGGCCGAGGCGTCTTCCTGGTCGAGCGCGCCGTGCTCGGCGACGATGTCGCGCAGCGCCGCGTGCACGTCCTTGCTCATGGCGATGCCGCCGCAGACATAGAGATGCGCGCCGTTCCGCAGCCAGTCGAACAGCTCGCGTCCCCGTTCGCGCAGCCGGTGCTGGATGTAGATCTTGTCCGCCTGGTCGCGCGAGAACGCGAGATCCAGGCGATGCAGTTCGCCGCGTTGCAGCGCCTGCTGCCATTCGCGCTGATACAGGAAATCGCTGTTGAAATGCTGGGCGCCGAAGCACAGCCAGTTGCGGCCGGACGCGCCGGTTTCCGCGCGCTCCTGGACGAAAGCCCGGAACGGCGCCACGCCGGTGCCGGGGCCGATCATGATGATGTCGCGTCCGGTATCGGACGGAACCCGGAAACGCTCGTTGCGGTGCAGAAAGACTGGAACCTCGCCGCCTTCGCCGATCTGCGCGAGATAGTGGCTGGCGGCTCCCGCATGCGCGCGGCCGAAGGCCTCGTATTGCAGGATGTCCACGGTCAGGTGGGCTTCGTCTCCGACCCGTTTGCGGCTGGAGGCGATCGAATACAGCCGGGCCGTGACGGGACGCAGCGACGCTACGAACGCATCCGCGCTCCAGTCCACCGGCCAGTGTTGCAGCAGGTCGATCAACTGGTGGGTATTGAACAGTCTGGCCAGATCGGCGCTGCGTCCCGGTTCGAGCAGTTGCGCCAGATCGCCCGCGCCGCGTTCGATATGGGCGGCCAGGAACGGGCGGGAAAGCCGGGTCAGCTCGCGATGCGCGGCCAGCCATTCGCGCAATGGCCGGCTTGCGCCTTCATGGGATACCTCGGCGTCGCCGGACAGCGACAGGCTATCCAGCGTGGCATCCACCAGCGCGTCGGAATTGCGATGCACGATACCCAGTGCATCGCCGGGCTCGTAGCGGATATCGCTGCCTTCGAGCGCAAGCTCGATGTGCCGGATATGTTTGTCCGGTTGGGCGTATTCCGCATATGCCGGGCCTTTGAAGTCGCGGCCGCTGATACGCTGGTTCGCGATGACCTCGGCCCGGAACGGCGACGCCGGCGTATGGGTCGAGCTGGCCGATACCGCCGGTGGGATAGGGGTCGGCGTTTCCGCCGCGGGGCCGGAAGTCTTGCCGTGATGCCCGGCTTGCTCCAGTGCGCTGGCGCGCCAAGGGCCGGCCACGCTTGCGATATCCAGGTCGGCCTCGCCGGCATCGAAAAGGCGCTGTGCGCCGAGTTCGGCCAGACGTGCATCCAGACGGCGACCGATGCCGCAGAAATCGGCGTAGCTCGAATCGCCCAATCCCAGAACCGCATATTTCAGTTCGGGCAGCTTCGGTGCGCGGCGACCGTCGAGGTATTCGATCAGGCCGATGGCATCGTCGGGTGGATCGCCTTCGCCCTGCGTGCTGATGACCACATAGAGCAGGCGTTCCTGAACCAGCTCGCGGGTCGGGTAGACATCGGCCCGCACGAGGCGCGCCGACAGCCCAGCGGCCCGCAGGTCGGCGAAAAGCGATTCGGCGACCTTGCGGGCATTGCCGGTCTGGCTGCCGTAGACCACCGTGACCTGGTTCGAGTCTGCGGTTGGCGCGGATGCTCCGGCATCGATGATCGGTCCAGCGCCGCCGCGTCGGGCGATGCCGGCCAGATAGCCGGACAGCCACCACAGATGCGAATTGTCCAGTTCCTGCGTCAGTCGCAATACCAGATCCGATTGCTCCCTGGTCAAGGGTGAAGGCAGTGTGATGGACGGGTCGGCGAGCATCTGCGGCGATTCGTTCATTGCTATCGAGGGTCGCAGGGTAAGGACAGGTGACGATGGCGAAAAATGAAAAGCGATTATCTGGGTATGCGGTTTGCTCATTTCCATTGCAGCGGGGAACGTCCGGATACTACGCCGTCCAATTCTCGGAATCCTCATGCATATACCCCCGGAGCTTATTGGGTTCATCGCCATCGGATTCGGCGCGCAACTGGTCGATGGCGCACTGGGCATGGCCTATGGCGTAACCGCATCCAGCATGTTGCTCGGGCTCGGGATTCCACCCGCCACCACCAGTGCCACCGTGCATGCGGCCGAGTGTTTCACCACCGGTGCATCGCTGGCCTCGCATCACCTGCTGGGCAATATCGACCGCGGGCTGTTCTGGCGGCTGCTGATTCCCGGCGTGATCGGCGCCGCCGTGGGCGCCTACATGCTGGGACAACTGCCGGGCGAGAAACTCAAACCGTGGATCGCCAGCTATCTGCTGTTGCTGGGATTGGTCATCCTGTTCAAGGCCATCCGCAAGCACCAACCCAGGCTGGCGATTTCCAAAGTACGCTCACTGGGCTTCGTTGGCGCGCTGGTGGACACGATGGGCGGCGGCGGCTGGGGACCGGTGGTGACCAGCAGTCTGCTGGCGCGCGGCAACGATCCGCGCCGCACCATCGGCACCGTCAATGCGGTCGAGTTCTTCGTCACGCTGACTGCATCCATCGTATTCCTGGCGACGCTCGGCCTGGACCACTGGCACATCATCGTCGGCCTGGCCATAGGCGGCGTGCTCGCCGCGCCGCTGGGCGCCTGGTTCATCCGCTGGGTCAAGCCGAGGCCGCTGTTGATCGCGGTCGGAATACTGGTCGTCGGCCTTAGCATCCGCACCCTGTTGATCCATTTCGGAGTCATTTGATCCATGGATACCGTTCTTGGCCAGTCTTGCCTGGACGCACCGGCGCTGCCATTGCCGCCGCCGCGGCCGGCATTCCGTCCGGCGGTGGCGCCGGCACTGTCGCATCTCGATCGTCTGGAAGCGGAGAGCCTGCATATCCTGCGCGAGGTCGCCGCCGAGTTCCGCAATCCGGTGATGCTCTATTCGGTTGGCAAGGACAGTTCGGTATTGCTGCACCTGCTGACCAAGGCATTCGCGCCGGCGCGACCGCCGATATCGCTGCTGCATGTGGACACGCGCTGGAAGTTCCGCGAGATGATCGCGTTTCGGGATCGTCGCGCCGCTGAAACCGGCGTCGATCTGCGCGCGCATATCAATCCGGACGGCATCGCCCGCAATATCGGGCCGTTCACCCATGGCGCGGTGATGCATACCGATGTGATGAAAACGCAGGGCCTGAAACAGGCGCTGGAAAAATGGAAATTCGATGCGGCCATCGGCGGCGCGCGCCGCGACGAGGAAAAATCGCGCGCCAAGGAACGCGTGTTTTCGTTCCGCAACGCGAAGCACCAGTGGGAGCCCAAGCGGCAGCGTCCCGAACTGTGGAATCTGTACAACGCGCATATCCACTCCGGCGAAAGCGTGCGGGTGTTTCCGCTGTCGAACTGGACCGAGCTGGATATCTGGCTCTACATCTATCGGGAAAGCATTCCCGTGGTGCCGTTGTACTTCGCCGCCGAGCGGCCCGTGGTCGAGCGCGACGGTGCCTTGATCATGGTCGATGACGAGCGTCTGCCGCTGCGCGATGGCGAGAAGCCGCAAATGCGCAAGGTCAGATTCCGCACGCTGGGTTGCTATCCGCTGACCGGCGCCATCGAGTCGGAAGCCGATACGCTGGAGAAGATCATCGCCGAGACCCTGGTCGCGACCAGTTCCGAACGCCAGGGGCGGGTGATCGATCACGATCCGGGCGCATCGATGGAGAAGAAAAAACGGGAAGGCTATTTCTGATGCCGGTTCTTCGCGCACATGCCGCCATCCCGATGGAGTGGGTGGCGGTTTCCGGTTTTTCACGATTTCCAGGGCTTGTCTCCGCGGGCCGCATCACCCTGTCGCCCAATGTCTGATCAGCCGGGGAGCACGCCAATGAACGCGGTCGCCGATATCGCCGATTACCTCAAGCGCCATGAATCCAAACCGTTGCTGCGTTTCATCAGCTGCGGCAGCGTGGACGACGGCAAGAGCACCCTGATCGGAAGATTGCTTTACGACAGCAAGTGCCTGTTCGACGACCAGCTCGCGACGTTGGCATCGGACAGCCGCCGCCACGGCACCCAGGGCGAGAACATCGACTACGCCTTGCTGCTGGACGGTCTGGCGGCGGAACGGGAGCAGGGCATCACCATCGATGTCGCATACCGCTATTTCGATACCGACGAACGCAAATTCATCGTGGCCGATTGCCCGGGGCACGAGCAGTACACCCGCAACATGGTGACCGGCGCCTCCACGGCGGATTTGGCGGTGGTACTGGTGGATGCGCGCAAAGGCCTGGCGGTCCAGACCCGGCGGCACAGCTTCATTCTCGGCCTGCTGGGAATCCGCCGCATCGTGCTGGCGGTGAACAAGATGGATCTGGTCGGATTCGATCAATCGGTGTTCGAAGATATCGCCGCGGGTTATCTCGAACTGGTGCGGCCGTGGGGCATCGAGCAAGTGCAGTGCATCCCGGTCTCGGCGCTGGAGGGCGACAACCTGTCCACGCGCTCGCAGCGCACCCCCTGGTACGACGGCCCCGGCCTGCTGGAATATCTGGAAACGGTTCCGGTCGACGATCGGGATTCACGGGCCGGCCTGCGTATGCCAGTGCAATGGGTCAACCGGCCGGACCAGAATTTCCGCGGCTTCGCCGGTACCATCGCCACGGGTGAAGTGCGACCGGGCGATCCGGTCATGGTGCTGCCTTCCGCGCACCGCTCGACCGTGGCCCGCGTTCTCGATGCGGGAGTCGACTGCGCGGCCGCACGTGCCGGTCAGGCTGTCACCTTGACCCTGACCGACGAGATCGACATCGGTCGCGGCGATGTCATCGTGGCTGCCAATGATCCGCCGCAGGTCGCCGACCATTTCGCCGCGCATGTGCTGTGGATGGATGCGAACGCGCTGCTGCCCGGGCGGCCGTATTGGCTGAAGATCGGTGCGCGCACGGTATCGGCGACGATCCGGGCCATCCAGTACCGCATCGATGTCAACACCCAGCAGCGGAGCGATGCTTCGCGCCTCGAAATGAACGAGGTAGGGTATTGCGAGCTGGAACTGGACCATCCGATCGCGTTCGAGCGCTATGCGGAAAGTCGCGCGCTGGGAGGATTCATCCTGATCGACCGGGAGGAACACGCCACGGTGGCGGCCGGGACTCTCGACAGGGCGCTGACGCCCGATCGCGATGTGCGACGGCAGCCGCTGGATGTCGATCAGGTTGCGCGGGCGCGGATCAAGGGACAGACGCCCAGAGTGCTGTGGTTCACGGGCCTGTCCGGGGCCGGCAAGTCGACGCTGGCCAATCGTGTGGACCGGCAACTGTTCGCACGCGGATACCACACCTTTCTTCTTGATGGCGACAACCTGCGTCGTGGACTCAACCGGGATCTCGGCTTCTCCGATGCAGACCGCGTGGAGAACATCCGCCGCGTCGCGGAAGTGGCGCGATTGATGGTCGATGCGGGCCTGATCGTGCTGGTGTGCCTGATATCCCCATTCCGCGCCGATCGCGCGTTGGCGCGCAGCCGCTTCGAGCCGGGCGAATTCGTCGAGGTGCATGTCGATGCGCCGTTGGCCGTCGCCGAAGCGCGCGATGTGAAGGGCCTCTATCGCAAGGCGCGGGCAGGACAGATAACGCATTTCACCGGCATCGACTCGGCTTATGAAGCGCCGACCAACCCGGAACTTCACCTGCGGACCGATTCCGATACGGTGGAAGGCCTGACCCAGCGCGTGCTGGACTATCTGCAACTCAAATGAGAACGGCCGCACGGCGGACATGCGGCGACCTGGACGACCTGAATCGGGTACGCCCAGCTCCGGGCTTTCATTTTAATTCAACGAAATCAACATGTTATTAGGATGATGGAAGTCGTTCTCTGTTCCTGTTTGACAGCAATTCTCATTTGTAATTGAATGTCATCGGGCACTTTCGCCCGGTTCGATCGATCGTCACTGCCATGTACGTATGCATCTGCAACGGGGTCACTGACAAACATATCCGTACGGCCGCCGGCGAAGGCTGCCGCAGCGTCGCTGAACTGACCATGCGGACCGGCTGTGGATCCAATTGCGGCAGCTGCCTGGAGTACGCCGCATCGATGCTGGCCGAAGCGCATGCACAGCGGGAACAGAGCCTGCCATTCGCCATCCTGTCGGCATCGGCGGCCTGAAACGGTTCAGAGAGGAAAACTGGATTTCCTTCTAATATATTGAATAATAACAACATTTTTGAATGAATCATTTGGATTTTCCGGGATGTCCGGGAATCCATACCTCCGTTCTGCGTGAGGACCTCTTCCCCGGATCATTTGCGGATCATCGATGGATCACCCCATGGTGGCCCACCCTGGGTCGGGTCGTCCGGTTCCTTCTGCTGGGCCAGTGGCCGTTCCTGTTCCTGCTGTCGCTCCAGTTCGCGGTTGACGCTGGCCAGTTGCTGGAAACTCTCCTGCTCGGGAGTGGCGACCGCTTGGGCCGTGGGCAGCACGGCACGCTGCATGTCCAATGCCCCCATCCCGCCCTGCACGGCGAAGATGTGCGGGTTCGCCTCGGCGGGGCGTGCGGCCGAAGGCCGCATCGAGCTTATGGACACCATTCAGGCGCTGTGTGATCTGGGTGACGCGGGTCATCGCCAGCGAGCGGCGGGGCCGAGGCCATCGGGCCGGAAATTTCCTCTTGCATCTTTTCGCGCAAAGGCGACGACCGACTCGGCTTCTGATTCTGGACTTGGCCGGCTTCCACTCCGGAGGGCATGGCGGCAAGCGATACCTCTACGGCGGCGTCATGCTCGGCCATTCGCCGTTCATGGGGCCGCCCGCGCATTCCCTTGGGCTTGCCGCCATCGCCGTTCAGGAGGCCCGGTTCCCGGCCCAGCCGTTCCCTTGGCTTTTCTGCACGGATGGCGAGCCAGGCTGAAATCGGTATACCAACGAATACGATTCGCATTTCGCCACTGGCTCGCGCGAGCCGGTAGAGTAGCGTCCATCGTTACGCCACATCCAAGGACAAGCAATGCAAGGTGACCGCAAAGTCATTGAGTATCTCAACAAGGTTCTCTATCACGAATTGACCGCCATCAACCAGTACTATCTCCACGGCAAGATGCTCAAGAACTGGGGACTGGAAGAGCTGGCCAAGCATGTGGTCAAGGCTTCGATCAGCGAGATGAAATATGCCGGCGAAGTGACGGAACGCATCCTGTTCCTGGAAGGGTTGCCGAACTACCAGTTGCTCGGCAAGCTGCGTATCGGCGAAACCCCCCGTGAAATCTTCGGTTGCGATCTGGCCCTGCAAAGGGACGATGCCGTGCCGTTGCTGCGTGAAGCGATCGCCTACGCCAACTCGGTCAGGGACTATGTCAGCCGCGAGCTGATGGTGCGCATTCTGGACGACAATGAAGAACACATCGACTGGCTGGAAACGCAGCTGGATCTGATGGGCCGCGTCGGCGAGCAGAATTATCTGCAGACCAAGATGGAAGACTGAGTGCGACCGCTCGTCCCGGCGAGCGAGCCGAAGTCGACATCTTCCGCAACATCACGGTTCCTTCCGCCATACCGAACACAACCTGTTCCATCTTCCCTAATCCGGTCTCGGTTCCACTTGGAGTAATGCCGATGCAAGGTCATCCCGAAGTCATCAACTATCTCAACCGCCTGTTGCGCGGCGAGCTGGCCGCACGCGACCAGTATTTCCTCCACTCCCGTCGCTATGCGCATTTCGGACTGGATGCGCTGTACGCGCGGATCAACCATGAAATGCAGGAAGAAACCGGGCACGCCGATGCGTTGATAAAGCGTCTGTTCTTCCTGGAAGCCGAGCCGGACATGCGGCCGAATTCGTTCGAGCCCGGCGTCGATGTCGAGGACATGCTGCGCAAGGATCTGGCGCTGGAGTATGAAGTCCGTGCCAATCTCGCCGAAGGCATCGCGCTCTGCGAAGAGCATCAGGACTATGTCAGCCGTGCGCTGCTGGTCGATCAGCTCAAGGATACCGAGGAAGACCATGCGTACTGGCTGGAACGGCAGTTGGGCCTGATCCAGCGCATCGGCCTGGAGCGGTACCAGCAGGCCAAGATCGATGACTGACCTGGGCGGCGGTCTTCGGATCAAGCAGGGCGAAACGGGAGTTTCGCCCTTTTTTGTGCCATTTGTCCCAATTCGACCGCTGCCTGTCTGCCTGTGTGTCGTAGGGTTGCCGCCAGGCGATGGTGGTACCATCGGCGTTCGTCTGGTGCACGACATCATGTTCGATCGTTTGCCGGCAGTGCGGGGTATCGGTTCTCTGGGCAATCCCAAGGATGAGGGACATGCGGCGGCGGTGCGGTTTGCCTCCGGTGGCGGCGATGCTGTCCGCATCGTATTGAATGGCCGGTCCCCGTGCCTGTTGCCCCAGTTTGAACCCAGCCCCATAAAGCAAGAGATTTCATGACGACTTCCTTCTCTTCCGATCATGTGCTGCCCGCCGAATATGCCAGTCTTTCGCCAGTGGAAATCGATGCAAGAATCATTGCCGCCAAACAGGCCCTGGGAAACAAGACAGTGGTCCTGGCGCATTTCTATCAACGCGATGCGATCGTGAAACATGCCGATTTCGTCGGCGATTCTTTCCAGCTCTCGCGCACGGCGACCGCATTGCCGGATGCGCAGGCCATCGTGTTTTGCGGCGTGCATTTCATGACCGAGACCGCCGATATCCTGTCCGGTCAGGCGCAGGAAGTGATTCTGCCCAATCTCTCCGCCGGTTGTTCGATGGCCGATATGGCCAGCGTCGGGCAGGTGGAAGCGGCCTGGAAGGAATTGACCGGCCTATTCGGTGATGGGGCCGAAACGGCGGGACGGGCGCCACTGGTTCCGGTGACCTATATCAATTCGTCGGCGGCGATCAAGGATTTCTGCGGCCGCCATGGCGGTATCGTCTGTACTTCTTCGAATGCCAGAGCGGTCCTGGAATGGGCCTTCGAGCGCGGCGAGCGCGTGGTGTTCTTTCCGGATCAGCATCTGGGACGCAATACCGCGAAGGCGATGGGCATTGCGCTGGACGACATGGTGATCTGGGTATCGCGCGCGCCGCTGGGCGGCAACGGCGAGGCCGCATTGCGCGAAGCGAAAGTGATTCTGTGGGATGGGTATTGCTCGGTGCACCAGCGGTTCAATGTGGAACAGATCGCCAGGGCCCGGGCGCAGCATCCGCAGGTCCGGGTCATCGTTCATCCAGAATGTTCGATGGAAGTGGTGGATGCGGCGGATGTCAGCGGATCGACCGATCTGATTTCGAAAACGATCCAGGGCGCGGAGGCGGGCGGCGTCTTTGCTGTGGGAACCGAAATCAATCTGGTGCGGCGCTTGGCCGAGCAGAATCCCCAACACACCGTTTTTTCGCTCGATCCGGTGTTCTCTCCTTGTCCGACCATGTATCGGGTCCAGCCCGCGCATCTGGCCTGGGTCCTGGAGCGACTGATGGAGGGCGAGGCCGTCAATCGGATCCGGGTTCCGGGCGCGATCGCTACGGGTGCGCGGGTCGCATTGGAACGAATGCTCGCAGCGCAGCCATGATCGTCATCGTAGGTTCCGGTCTGGCCGGACTGAGTGCCGCGCTGAAAGCCAGCGAGTATGCCGACGTGCTGTTGGTCACGAAGGGGCGCATCGCCGATTCCAACACCCAGCACGCGCAGGGAGGCATTGCCGTGGCGATCGCCGAGGATGATAGTCCCGCGCGGCATGCCGCCGATACGCTGGCGGCGGGACACGGACTTTGCGACACGGATGCGGTGCGCATCCTGACCGAGGATGGCGCGCGGCGGATGCGCGAGCAGATCGAGGCCGGCACGCCGTTCGATCGCATCGACGGAAAGCTGAGTCGGGCGCTGGAGGCAGCGCACAGCATGCCGCGCGTGCTGCATTCCGGTGGCGACGCGACCGGCGCCGTGATCGAAACCGCGATGATCGGACGTGTCGGCAAGCGTCCGGTGCGGGTGCTGGAGCATACCTTCCTTCGCGATTTCGAAGTCAGGAAGGGGCGCGTCGTCGGTGTGCGGGTGGTCCGCGACGGCATCGAAACCACGATTGCCGCCGATGCGGTGATACTGGCCAGCGGCGGTGCCGGACAGCTTTATGCGCATACCACCAACCCGGCGGTGGCGACGGGCGATGGCGCGATGGCGGCATGGCGCGCGGGCGCGGTGCTGGCCGATTGCGAGTTCTTCCAGTTCCATCCGACTTCGTTGGCGGTGCCCGGCAATGCGCTGATTTCCGAAGCCGTTCGCGGCGCGGGTGCGGTATTGCGCGACGAGAACGGCCGTCGCTTCATGCAGGATGCGCATCCACTGGCTGAGCTGGCGCCCCGGGATGTAGTGGCCGAAACCATTGCGCGGGTCATGCGCGAACAGAACGGGCGTCCGGTATTGCTGGATGCTACGGCGTTGGGAAACACGTTTTCCGAACGCTTTCCCAGCATCGCCGCTTCCTGCGCCGCCTGGGGCCTGGACCCGGGCAAGGAACCGTTGCCGGTGACGCCTGCGGCGCATTACTGGATGGGCGGCGTTCGCACCGATCTGGATGCGCGTACTTCGTTGCCCGGGTTGTATGCGGCCGGCGAAGTCGCCTGCACGGGCGTGCATGGCGCCAATCGGCTGGCATCCAACTCGCTGCTGGAAGCAATGGTATTCGGTCATCGCGCCGCTTGTGCGGCGGCGGTCCCGGTCGAAGACCAGGACTGGCCGCAATGGCAGGCGATCCCGGTCACTCCGGTCGAAGCCCGTTCCGCATCGGACAATGTGCCCGGACTGGCCGATGTACAGCGCTTGATGTGGTCCGATGTCGGCATCAGTCGCAATGAATCCGGATTGGAGCGAGCGCGGCGACAGTTGCATGCGTGGAAGACAGGCCTGCGGGCGAATGCGGAGCCGGAGCCGGGCGTCTCCGAACTGGAACTGCGGAATCTGGTCGCATTGGGCGCCCTCATTGCGGAGGCTGCATTGAATCGGACCGAGTCCAGGGGGGCTCATCGCCGCGATGATTATCCGCGGGCGGAACCGGCACAGGCGCGGCGTACTCATTATCGTTTTGCCGGCAGCGCTGATCCGGCCCATCCAGCCTGACCGGGAACGGGAGAAAAGGTCCATATGATTGCTCCACGACTGTTGCGGGATACCGTAGCTTCCGCCTTGCACGAAGATGCGCCCTGGGGTGACCTCACCGTGCAGTCCTGTATTCCTGCGAACGCCATTGCGCGCGCCCGTCTGGTCGCGCGCGAAAAGGGCGTCTGGAGCGGAGGCATCGTATTCCGCGAAGCGTTCGTCCAGACCGATCCGCGTATCGATGTGATTCTGCAGGTCGCGGAGGGCGCCCGGTTTTCGCGAGGTCAGGTGTTGGCGACCGTGGCGGGTCCGGCGCGCGGCGTATTGACCGCCGAGCGTATCGCGCTCAATTTCGTGCAGCGGATGAGCGGTATTGCCACGCTGACGGCCGAGTACGTTTCCCGTGTCGCGGGCAGCCGCGCCCGCATCGTCGATACCCGCAAGACCACCCCGGGGTTGCGTGCATTCGAGAAATACGCAGTTACCTGCGGTGGCGGTTGCAATCACCGTTTCGGACTTTCCGATGCGGTGATGGTCAAGGACAACCACCTGGCTATCCTGCGGGAAACGCTGGGTCTGGATGTGACCCAGGCCTTGCTCAGCCTGCGCCGATCACTGGGACATACAGTGCATGTCGAGGTGGAAGTGGATCGGCTCGATCAGATCGAGCCCGTGCTGGCCGCCAATGTCGATACGATCATGCTCGACAATTTCCCATTGGAGGACCTGCGCCGGGGCGTCGGGCAAGTGGCCGGCAGGGCGGTAGTGGAAGCCAGCGGAGGCGTCAATCTGGAAACCGTCGCTGCCATTGCAGCGACCGGTGTGGACATTATCTCGGTCGGTGCCTTGACTCATGGCGTCCGCAGTCTGGATCTGGGACTGGATGTGGAATTGGGTCCGTAATCCGCAACCGCTTGTCGCGGACCGTTCGAGTTTGCAGAACGAACAGGAGATCGTGTGGCCGGAAGATGGCGATATGCATCACGCTGCCGCCTCGAACGGAAGAACCTCCACTTCTGTCTCGGCACGTCCGGTTGCGACAGGTTTTGCAGTTTTCACGATAATCACGCCGATTGCGATAATCAAATACGTTCTTTTGCTGGAATGCATCAGCGGTTCCGGGGGAAACATCGTGGTGTCTCTTTACTGCCGTGGTTGGCGTTCCCGCGTCGTGTTTCCACCCTGTCGCTGGCCAAGCACATCAAGGACTGTTTGCGCTGGCTGTACACCAAGGTGCGATCTGGTTGGCGGCCTGCGCTTGACGGTGTCGCGCTTCTTCATGGAACGGCTGGAAGCGACCAGTGATTGGCCGGAGGATCCGATGGAAGCTTTCCGCGCGGATTTCGGAGATGGTCCGTAAGGTTCCGGAGGCGAGTGAACGGTTTTGGAATGGCGGCTTCGGCCGCCATTTCCTCGTCTGCTACCGCTGTCTTCCTGGGTGGCATCGAGTGGCGCAACGCAGCAGATGCTTACGGGAGATTCAGCTGACTGCGTGCGGAATATGGCCTGTCATCCGAGTGGCGCGGAGTTCATGACGAACAGTCGATCGAAGACATCGATAGCTTCTTTCGCGGGTCGCTTCCGGTCGCCGGAATGCATCTCCCAGTGGTGCACAGGGTAGACCGTTAACGTATCATTTCGGCGCGTTTTGATCCAATGCGGATATCACTTTCTTGTTTGCCTTTGGGGGCTTGTTTGATTCGAACCCGGCTCTATCGTCGCTGCGTGACCGCATTGTCTTCCGGGCAGTCTTCATGCCGCTGGTGAGGATAGTCGCGCGCAACAACGGTGCGGGGCTGAGCCGCGACATGCGGCTGGTGCAGGATACGCTGAGGCTGGACGGATTCGATACCGAACTGATCGGCTTCGATGACCACCGGCTAAAGACCTGGTGGCAGCAAAAGCAGCTGGAGTGCCGCCGCATACGTGCCGATGTCCAGATCTTCATCGAACGGGTCTATGCGCGCACTCTGCCGCTGGCACGGCGCAACCTGCTGATCCCGAATCCCGAATGGTTCAAGGCGGAGTGGAAACCGGTCCTGTCCGCATTCGACAGGATCCTGTGCAAGTCCAGGGAAGCGGTGGAGGTCTTTTCCGGTCTGGGATGCCGCGCCGAGCATATCGCCTTCACCAGCGATGATCGTTACGACGCCGGTGTGAAGCGCGAGCCGACGTTCTTCCATCTGGCCGGACGCAGCTCGGCCAAGGGCACTTCGCTGCTGACGGACATCTGGTCGTGTCATCCGGAATGGCCGCCTCTGACTATCGTGCAGAGCCCGAAGAAGGCGAAGCCGATCGCGGCCCCGAACATCGATTACCGTCTCGGCTACAAGGACGACCGGGAACTGCGTGCTTTGCAGAACCGGCATGCGTTTCATCTTTGTCCCTCGGAGGCCGAAGGGTTCGGCCATTACATCGCGGAGGGCATGAGCGTGAAGGCGGTCGTGCTGACGACCGACGGGGCGCCGATGAACGAGTTGATCCAGCCGGACCGCGGTGTGCTGGTGGCGGCGCAAAGTTCGCTGCCGGACAATCTGGGCATTCGCTATCGGGCGAATCCGGAGATGCTGGAAAGCGCGATCGAGTCGATGATGCGCATGCCGGAAGCCGAGCGCGAAGGAAAGGGCGAAGCCGCACGCGACTTCTACCTGGATCAGCAAAAATATTTCAGGGGGCGATTGACGGAAGTAGTGCATGAAACAATGTCGGATGCTACCTGATGAGCAATTTCGGAATTCGTTGCACCCCATTTCATGACGATGAGATGAAAAGCGGGTTTGTTTGACGCCCGGGTTCCTTGGAGTATCCCCAACGCGTCATTCAGACTCTGCCGCACGCGATCATTTTCCCTTGTCATGAAGCCCGCTGGTTCGACAACCGATGGTTCGATTCCTTCCAGGCGCGAAGCGCTGGCGGGAATGCTGTGCGCAATAGGGCTCGCATCGCTGCCGGCGCTCGCCACGGTGGTACCGAAGGGGTATGTGCCTTTCGCCTTTTTTCTGGCGCTTTCGACCTGCATGGCCCCCAACGTGCTGGTGCGCCGGGTGCGCGAAATCGCGGTTCCCTTCTGGATCATCACCGCGACCATCGCCGCAGTCGTAGTCGTGCTCCTCTTCTCCATCTGGCACTTCGGGCTGTCCATCGACGAGCTGCAACACCACAGCCGGTTGGTGGCGATTCCCTGGTGCATGATATGGGTCTATGCGCTCAACGGCGACAAGCGCTGGCTCTGGGCGGGAGCGCTGTTCGGAATATTGGCGACCAGCGCGCTGCTCTTCTACGAGACCTCGCGCAGCATCGAGCGCGCAGCGGGATGGAATTCCAATGCGATCGTGTTCGCCGATACCTTCATGGTCGTCATCGTCATGGCCATGCTGTGCGCCCCCAGGCGTTTCGAAATTCCGACCCTGATGATCGCGCTGCTGGGAATGCTGGCCATCTCGTTCACTGGTACGCGCAGCGTCTGGCCAGGCCTGCTGATCGCCATGGCGCTGATGATCCTGCGCTTGCGTTCCGGCGGACGCCGAAGCCGGTGGATCCTGCTGATTGCGATACTGGCCGCCATGGCCGCCGCTGTAATTTCCATGCCGGGTCTGAAGCAGCATGTGCGGATAGGAGAGCTGCGGCGGGATCTGAGTTTCTACGAACAGGGCAATCTGGATACTTCGTCCGGCGCCCGGGCGGAACGTCTGCTGGTGGCCTACCGTACGCTCATCAAACACCCGATGGCCGGTGTCGGCGTTGGACAATTCGATCGGGTCGCGATGAAGGCGGAGGTCCCGGCGTGCCGCGACAACGAATTGAAGCGCTGCGGTTTCGGCCATGCGCACAACGATCTGGCCGAGTGGTCGGCGACCATGGGCGTACCCGGCGGGTTGGCATTGAGTGCGATCTACCTCGTGCCGTTCGTCCTGATGGCCTATTGCTGGTGGCGTACGCCTGGCCGCCGGAACGACGCGGCGATCGCGGGAATGGTGTCGATGGCGGCGTTGGCCATCTGCGGCATGACGCAGTCGATGTTCGCGCATCAGAGCACCGCGTCGATACTGTCGGCGGTGGCCGGACTGATGCTGGGGTTGAGCCTGGGCGAAATGCGTCAGGCACAGGCCAGGGCCTCGGCATCCTTGGGCGAATGAGGCACCGGTTGCAGGGAGCCCTGTATCGATTCGGTCAGTTTTGCGGCCGGTATGCGATATCCGGATTCAGTTCCACCACGTCTACCGCCCCAAGCTTGTCGATGCCTTTTTCGCAGTAGGCGACACCGGATTCCCGGGTTTCCGCCAGGATCCGGTTGTTGGGCAGGTCGATGTCGTCGACATTCTCCTGGGCCCGCGACGAATGTTCCAGATGACAGGCGAGGGCGGCCCATTTCAGCGGGTGCTTGCGGATGCCGGCGTTTTCCAGGCGCGCCGCCAACTCGCGATCCTCGGCGCCATAGCCTTCCATGCGTTCGTCGAAGCCGTTGACCTTCAGCAGGTCGTTGCGCCAGAAGCTCATGTTGCAGCTCATCACGCGCCCGCCCGGCTTGCGTGCCTTCCAGCGCGCCAATGCGGGCTGGCGGAACGCATACAGGCGGCGGGTCGCGTCGAAGGCCTTGAAGTCCGCATCTGTCCACGGACTGAAAACCGGCTTGCCTCCGGCCAGCAAGCGCTGCGTTTCGCGCATGCTCGATTTCAGGCGGCCACCCTGCAGGAAAGTGCCCGGCCGGGCCAGCATGGCGTGATCGGCGATGAAGTCCGGGTGCAGCACCATGTCGCCGTCGATGAGCACGATGTAGTCGCCACGGCTGGCGGCGATGCCCAGGTTACGGCAACGCGCGGCGCGGAAGCCGGTGTCGGACTGCCAGACATGCCGCAGCGGCATGGGGAAGTCGCGCGCGACCCCCTCCAGCATCTGCCGCGTATCCTCGCGCGAGCCATCGTCGGCGGCGATCACCTCGGCCGGCAACCGATGCTGCGAGGCCACACTGTCCAGCACCCGCCGCAATGCGTCCTTCCAGTTGTAGGTCAGCACGATCAGCGAGATGGCGGATGGCTTGGATGAATCCATGCGGATGTTGCAGGCCTTTCAGAGCGTGAACGACAGAGGGCGTACGAGACTTTGTTCGGCGCACATCGGTTCGCCTTGGGGCGATCCATGCGAAGCCGCCGCAGTATAGACGAAAGCCTGGCGGCGATCCGGCCTCTCCGAAGCGGAACGAAGGTGGGGTGTCGGGCCAGCGGCAAGGCAGCGTGTCGAAGGATCCAATCCAAGCTACGTATCGTCGCGCTGCCGCGTTCCGCAACGGGAGGATGTCAGAATACCCGGATGACGAATGCCCACTTCAAACGCCCGGAACTCCTGTCTCCTGCTGGTTCCATGAAAAGCCTGCGCTATGCGCTGGCTTATGGCGCCGATGCCATCTATGCCGGACTGCCGCGCTACAGCCTGCGTGCACGCAACAACGAATTTCGCAACCTGCAGGTGATCGAAGCGGGTATCCGCTACGCGCGCGCGGCGGGCAAGAAGTTTCTGCTCACCGTCAATCTGATGCCGCGCAACCGCAAGGTCGATACTTTCATCCGCGACCTGGCGCCGGTGGTGGAACTGCGGCCCGATGCATTGATCATGAGCGATCCGGGCCTGATCATGATGGTGCGCCAGCAGTGGCCGGACATGCCGATCCATCTGTCGGTGCAGGCCAACACCATGAACTATGCCAGCGTGCGCTTCTGGCAGCGCCTGGGCGTGGCCCGCATCATCCTGTCGCGCGAACTGTCCATCGGCGAAATCGCCGAGATCCGCCAGCAATGCCCGGACATCGAGTTGGAAGTCTTCGTGCATGGCGCGCTGTGCATTGCCTATTCGGGGCGCTGCCTGCTGTCGGGCTATTTCAATCACCGCGATGCCAACCAGGGCACCTGCACCAATGCCTGTCGCTGGCAGTACCGGATCGCCGACGCTGCCGAAACGCCCGAGGGGACCTTGCTGCCATTGCAGGAGAACGGCGTCATCGCCCGCCATCCGGCCGCCGGCAAGGCCTATGTCATCGAGGAAACCGGCCGCCGTCACGACCAGTGGATGGAAATCGACGAGGACGAACACGGCACCTACATCATGAATTCCCGCGACCTGCGCGCCATCCGCCATGTGCAGAAACTCGTGGAGGTCGGCATCGACTGCCTGAAGATCGAAGGCCGCACCAAATCGCATTACTACACCGCGCGGACCGCGCAGATCTACCGGCAGGCCATCGACGACGCCATGGCTGGCCGCGAATTCGACCGCAGCCTGCTGGCGCAACTGGATGGCCTCGCCAACCGCGGCTACACCGAAGGCTTCTACGATCGCCACAGCAACGACGAAACCCAGAACTACGCCGACGGCTCGTCCAATGTTTTCACCCAGCAGTTCGTTGCCGAAGTGCTGGACTACGACCTTGCCACCGGCCTGTCCACGGTCGAAGTGAAAAACCGCTTCGCTGTCCGCGATACGCTGGAAGTCATCACGCCCAAGGGGACGCGGCGCTGCGAACTGAAAATCCTGCAAAACCAGGAGGGCGAATTCATCGATGTCGCTCCCGGCAGCGGTCATATCGTGCGGGTCGATATTGGCGAGACGGATCTGACCACGCTGGTGGCGCGGAATTTGTAGCGGGCAGGGGAGATGGAATCCGGCATTCCGTCCCTGGTTCCGTTGACCGGTCGGTTTCCTGATTATCTTGCCTGCGGTCCGGGCGGGATGTTCTACGACAGCCTCAATCCGTCTCGTGCCGGATTGTCCTGACCGGGTTGCTCCAATGTCTGCATACGCTGCTGTTCCTGCTGTCGTTGCAGTTCACGGTCGAAGCTGGTCAACTGCCGGAAACTTTCCCGTTCCGGCGTGGCGGCGGCTTGCCTTCCCGGTCATGACCAGACGTGGTGCTCACGGCCCGCGAGGGTGGGCTGTCCTGTCCTCATCCGTATACCGTTCGCCGCTCATGCCGATCTCCCCGATTGTCTGGAATCATGGCTCCGCGTTGGCTGCCAAAGGCCGACCGGTCCAACAATCTCTAGGACAGGCGGCCCGGAAACGGATCCGCCGTACTTCTCCGATACTTGGAAAAGCAGGACAGGAACGGGCGGTCTTCGTTCAGAGCGTTGCACGGATTTTCCTGACTGATTTTGCACGGCTCGTATCGTAGATTCGAGTGCGTCGAATCGAGTCAGGGAAACGTGCGGCAGAGGATGTCGGCAATCTTGAACGGACTACGGAATGCAGGCCGGTTTTGGCAAGGACGGCCGGCGCGCTCGCCTGCGCCACTGGGAGTCGCGACCGCGATCGGCGCGCTGTCGGGTGCTTCGCTGATCCTGTTCGGGTGTGCCGATCTTCCCGCTGGCTTATTGCTGCAATCGATGCTGCTGCTCGGCCTGGTTTTGTGGGGACGGGGCGGGCGTTCGCGCTGGCTGGGACCGGTATTGGCGGGCTTCGGCTGGGCCGGTCTGCATGCGGGCTGGGCTTTGGCGCTGAGGTTGCCGGCCGAATGGGAAGGCCGCGATGTGGAAGTATCGGGACAGGTGGTTGGCTTGCCGGAAGCGGAAGCCGGACGCACGCGTTTCCTGTTCCGGGTCGATCCCGATGGCGAACAGCCCGAGGTCCTGCGTGGCCGTTTGTTGAGGCTGTCATGGCACGACCCGTCCGGCCATGAAGGCGGCGGCAATGCCGGCAGGGCGGAATTGCGCAGCGGCGGACGGTGGCGGTTCGGCATCCGCCTGCGCGCGCCGCGCGGACTCAGCAACCCGGGCGGTTTCGACAGCGAACGGAACATGGTCGCGCATCGCCTCGGCGCGACCGGCCATGTATTGCGGCCGGAAACCGCGCAACAGTTGCATACCCGGAACAGCATTGATGGCTGGCGCGAACGCATGGCACAGCGGATCGAAATGCGGGCGCCGGCTTCATCGGAGCGGTTCATCCGTGCCCTGGCGCTGGGCGATACGCGCGGTCTGACGGGTACCGACTGGGAACAGCTTCGTGCGACCGGATTGACGCATCTGATCGCGATCTCCGGTTTCCATGTCGGCGTGGTCGCCAGTTTCTTTGCCGCATTGGCGGGTGCGATGTGGCGGCTGTGTCCGGTGCTGGCCCGAAACTGGCCGCGGCCACAGGCCATGGCCGTGGTTTCGCTGCTGGCGGCGCTCGGTTATGCCGCCGTGGCCGGATTCGCGTTGCCTACCGTGCGCACGGTATTGATGATCGGTGTGGCGATGGCGGCGCGTCTTTGGCGACGGCCGCTCGGTGTCGTCCATTCGCTGGCGCTGGCATTGATCGCCGTGTTGGCCTTCGATCCCCTGTCGTTGCTGATGGCCGGATTCTGGCTGAGTTTCGCCGGTGTCGCCTGGCTGGTCTGGTGCCTGCCGCGTACACCGGCACAGGCTTGGTTCGGTTTCCTGTCGGCACAGGGCGTGGCGACGCTGGGCCTGTTGCCGCTGACGATGGCGCTGTTCGGCCAGGCCTCGCTGGCGGGACCCGTGGCGAACCTGCTGGCGATTCCCTGGTGGAGTCTGGTCGTGGTGCCGCTGGCGCTGCTGGGCACTGCGCTGGAAGCGCTTCATTCCGGGTGGGGGACGGGCATCTGGCGTCTGGCGGCAGGATGCTTCGATCCCAGCTGGCGGTTGTTCCAATGGCTGGGTTCGACCCGCGTTGCCATGCAATGGCTGTCCGAAGCACCCGTGCAGGCCTTGCCGCTGGCTTTGCTGGGCGCTTTCTGTTTGCTGATGCCGCGCGCATCGCCAGGCAAACCGCTGGCTTTGCTGTTATGGCTGCCGATGCTGTGTCCGCCGCGCGAATTGCCGGCTCCCGGAGAACTGGAACTGGTGGTCATCGACGTGGGGCAGGGACTGTCGGTATTGGTCCGCACCGCCGGGCACAGTCTGTTGTACGACGCCGGTCCCGCCGTCCCGGAAGGCTTCGATGCCGGGGACAGGGTGGTATTGCCGGCATTGCGGGCACTCGGTGTCACCCATCTGGACCGTATCGTGATCAGTCACGCCGACATGGATCATGCCGGGGGCCTGGATGCGGTGCGCCGCGGGATCTGGCCCGATGCCACGTTCGCTCCCGAAGGGGCGGATATCGAAAGAACGCTGCCATGCCGGGCCGGAATGGCCTGGGAATGGGATGGGGTGAGCTTCCGGTTGCTGCATCCGCCTGTCCATTTCCCGTATCTGGGCAACGAATCCAGTTGCGTGCTGCGGGTCGAAGGTCGCTATGGTGCGGTGTTGCTGCCTGGCGACCTGGGGCAGGTGATCGAGCGCAGGCTGGCGCGCGAGGTCCCGGAACAGGTGCGTGCCGATGTGGTGGTGGCGGGGCATCACGGCAGCAAAGGCTCTTCGGCGCCGCTGTTCGTGAACGCCACCGGCGCGCGTCTGGCCGTGATGTCGGCTGGACATGGCAACCGTTTCGGCCACCCGGATGCCGGAGTCGTGCGGCGCTGGCGGCGGGCGGGTGCGGAGGTCATCAATACCGCCGATAGCGGCGCGATCAGGATCTGGCTCGATGCCGACGGCATGGCCTTGCGTGAACGCCGGGTATCACGCGCGCGGTGGTGGGATGCGGCGAGATTTTCTGATCCCGGCAAGGTACCGGCTGCTATCCTATCGGATCACGAATGAAGGCCACCGGCCAGAGGTAGAACGTGTGGGAATTGGTGAAGGCCGGTGGTTGGCCGATGCTGCCCTTGCTGTTGCTCGGTGTATTGGCGCTGGCCATCATCCTGGAACGGCTGTGGAGTCTGCGCCGCAGTGAGGTGATGCCGCCGGAGCTGGGCGAGGAAGTCCGCAACTGGGTCGCGCGCGGCAAGCTGGAACCCGGGCACATCGAATCGCTGCGCGAGAACTCGCCGTTGGGCACGCTGCTGGCGGTGGTGCTGGACATGCGCAAGCGCCCCCGCGACCAGGCGCGCGAACGGATCGAGGATGCCGGCCGGCATCTGGTGTTCCGGATGGAGCGTTTTCTCAGCGCCCTGGGCACCATCGCCAGTGCCGGACCGTTGCTGGGCCTGCTGGGTACCGTCGTAGGCATGATCCAGATGTTTCTCGGCATTCTCGACCATGGCGTCGGTGATGTGAACCAGCTGGCGGGCGGCATCGGCAAAGCATTGGTCTGTACCGCGACCGGCATGATCGTGGCGGTGCCCGCGCTGATGTTCCACCGCTATTTCCGCAGCCGGATCGCCGGTTATATCATCGAGATGGAAGAACAGGCATTGGCATTGATGGACGTGCTGGACAAGCGCGCCGCCGCGGTTTCGGTGGTGCAGGCCAAACAACGCCAGTCCGGCCGTTGACGGAGGCTCCGGCATGCGTATCCGAGACGAACGCGCCTACGACGAACCGGAGATCAACCTGATCCCGCTGATCGACGTGGTCCTGGTGCTGATCATCTTCTTCGTCATCACCACCACGTTCGAAGCGCGTTCGACGTTGCAGCTGCAGTTGCCGGTGGCCAGCGACCACGATGCGCCGCCGCCGGCCAATGTGCTGAACATACTGATCAATGCCGACGGACGGTATTTCATCGGCAGCCAGGAACTGTTGCGGAGCGATGCCGGTACGGTCAAGCAGGCGATCGCGGCGGCGGCGGGCGACGACCGCGAGCAGCCGGTGCTGTTGCGGGCCGACGCCAATACACCGTACCAGGCGGTGATCACCGCGCAGGACGCATTGGCGCAACTGGGTTTCCGCCGCATCACCATTGCGACCGCGCCGGAGCCCAAGCAATGAGCGAGAAGGCGTCGCAGCCGTCGATCTGGCCGATCTACAAGCGGCTGCTGACCTATACGCGGCGTTACCGTTTCTTCCTGTTCGCGGCGATGTTCGCCATGGTGATCGAGGCGGCCGCCGGAGCGGCCTTCGGCGCGATGATGAAGCCGCTGACCAACGGCTTCGTCAATCCCGATCCGAAAATGGTGGTATTGCTGCCGGCGGCGATCGTGGGGCTGTTCCTGTTGCGCAGTGCCGCCAGTTTCTCCACCGACTACGGCATGGCGCGGGTCGGGCGCAGCGTGGTCCGCGATCTGCGCGAGGAAGTGCTGTCCAAGTACCTGTCGCTGCCTTCTCCGTACTTCGACACCGAAGCCACGCCGGTCATGGTCAGCCGGCTGAACTACGATACCGAGCAGGTCACCGAAGCCAGCTCGAACGCGTTGAAGACGCTGCTCACCGACAGCCTCAGCATCGTCGGATTCCTTGGCGTGATGCTGTACAACAGCGTCAAGGTGACGGTGGCCATGCTGGCGATAGCGCCTTTGATCGGCGCCATCGTCTGGTATGTGGGCAAGCGCTATCGGCGGATAACCCGCGGCATCCAGGACGGCATGGGCGAAATGGCGCAAAGCGCGGAACAGGCGCTGGCGGCACAGCAGGATGTCAAGGTGCATGGAACCCAGGATCTGGAGACGGCGCGCTATTCGCACCTGGTCAGGCGCATCTTCGGACTGAACATGAAGGTCGAGACCACGCGCGGCACCGCCTCGGCGATGGTGCAACTGCTGGCGGCGATAGCGCTGGCGGCGATCGTCTGGGTGGCCAGCCATGAAGCGCTGGCCGGACGCCTGGATGCGGGCGGTTTCGTCGCCCTGATGTCTTCGATGATGGCGATCATTCCATCGCTGAAGCGGATCACCAATGTGCAGAACTCCATCTCCCGGGGTATGACCGCCGCCGATCGCCTGTTCTCCATCCTCGATACGGACTCCGAGGCCGACAAGGGTACGCGGCCGCTGGCGCGCGCGCGCGGCGATCTGGTCTTCGATCATGTTTCGCTACGCTATCGGGGCCAGTCGGGCCTTGCCCTGGACGACATCAGTTTTCCCGCGCGTCCCGGAACCGTAACCGCGATCGTCGGCCGTTCCGGCAGCGGCAAGACCAGCCTGATCCGGCTGGTGCCCCGTTTCTACGAGCCGAGCAGCGGATCGATCCTGCTCGACGATCTGCCGCTGGACGAATACCGCCTGGCCGACCTGCGCCGGCAGATCGCCCTGGTGGGACAGAAGGTGATGCTGTTCGACGATACCGTGGCCGCCAATATCGCCTACGGCACCGAAGCCAGCGAGGAACGGGTCCGGGCGGCGGCCGAAGCGGCCAATGCCTGGGAATTCATCGACCGCCTGCCGTACGGGCTGCAGACGCGGATCGGCGACAACGGTGCCCTGCTGTCCGGCGGCCAGCGCCAGCGTCTGGCGATCGCCAGGGCGATCCTGCGCGATGCGCCCATCCTGATCCTGGACGAGGCGACCGCGGCGCTCGACAACGAATCCGAGCGGCTGGTGCAGAGCGCGTTGCAGCGCCTGATGCCGGACCGGACCACGCTGGTGATCGCGCACCGTCTTTCCACCATCGAACATGCCGACCAGGTGCTGGTGCTGGAGCATGGACGACTGGTGGAGCGGGGTACGCACAAGGAACTGCTGGCGCGCGGAGGCGTGTATGCGCATCTGCACAGCATGCAATTCCGGGACAAGGCGGCCGAATGAGCAAAGGGGCCGCGCATACACCACCCTACTGGTATGGAGAAGGCGAACCGCCATGGCCGATGCGCCTGCTGACCCCGCTGTATGCCGGCGTGACATCGATGCGGCGTCGGCTGTACCAGCGAGGCACCTTGCGCAGCGTCCGGGTCGACGCCCCGGTGGCCGTGGTCGGCAATCTGACCGCCGGAGGTGCCGGCAAGACGCCGTTGACGATCGCGCTGGTGGAAGAGCTGCAACGTGCGGGCCGCAAGCCCGGTGTTGCCAGCCGCGGCTATGGACGCCGGGACGAGAAGAGTCCGCGTTGGGTGGATGCGGATACCGCGGCGCAGGATGGCGGCGACGAGCCGGTTCTCATTGCCCGCCGGACCGGAGCGCCGGTCCGGGTCGATCGCGATCGCGCCGCGGCCGCGCAAGCGCTGGTCGAGGCCGGTTGCGATATCGTGGTCTGCGACGACGGCCTGCAGCATTACCGCCTGGCCCGCGACATCGAAATCGAAGTCATCGACGGACAACGACGCTACGGCAATGGCCTGCTGCTGCCGGCGGGACCCATGCGCGAGCCTCCGGCGCGCGCGCTTCGCTGCGATTTCCACGTGCTTAATCTGGGACAAGCAGGCGATGCGGAAGTGGCCATGCCCGATCCGGCGGCCGATGCCCAGATGGTGGAATGGCCGATGCGTCTGCGCATGGATCATGCGGTGCCGATGGCGGAAGCAGGGGGGTTCCCGTTGCGGCAGTTTTCCGGATGCCGTGTGCATGCGGTGGCCGGCATCGGCAATCCCGAGCGTTTCTTCTCGATGCTGCGCAATCTGGACATTGCGGTGGTGCCGCATGCCTTCGCCGATCATCATGTCTACAGTGCCGGAGACTTGCGGTTCGGCAGTCCGTTGCCGATCCTGATGACCGAAAAGGACGCGGTCAAATGCGCGGGACTGGTCGGTGCGCATTGCTTCAGCGTTCCGATCACGGCCGAGTTGCCGGCACCATTCTGGGCAGCGTGCTTCGATCGTTTGCATGATCTGTAAGGGGTTCTGTCATGACTCTGGATTTTGTGGTTGCGATTCCCGCCCGCTATTCGGCAACCCGGTTGCCGGGCAAACCGCTGCGTCCGTTGGCCGGCGAGCCCCTGATCCTGCATGTGGCGCGCCGTGCGTTGCAGGCCGGCGCGCGCGAGGTATGGGTGGCCACCGATGACGAGCGCATCGTGACGGCCCTGCGCGACACCGGCGTCAATGTGGCGATGACATCCGCGGCACATGCTTCGGGTACCGACCGCCTGGCCGAGTGTGCGGGCGCAGCCGGCTGGAGCGACGATGTCATCGTGGTGAATCTGCAAGGCGACGAGCCTTTCGCTCCCGCCAGCGGTATCCGCGCCGTCGCCGCCGCACTGGCCGAAGGCGACGCCGAAATGGCGACGCTGGCCACGCCGGTCGAGGAAGCGCGGCAGCTGTTCGATCCGAATACGGTGAAGCTGGTGCGCAGCGACAAGGGCGAAGCCCTGTATTTCAGCCGCGCGCCGATTCCCTGGCATCGCGATGGATTCGCCGATGGCCGCGAGCGCCTGCCGGACGGAAGCCGATGGCTGCGGCACATCGGAATCTATGCCTATCGCGCGGGTTTCCTGCGCCGCTTCGCAGGGATGCCGCAAGGCGTTCTGGAGCGGATCGAATCGCTGGAACAACTGCGCGCGCTGGAGGCCGGCTGCCGGATCGCGGTCGCGTTGACGCCGGAACCCTTCCCGCATGGCGTGGATACTCCCGAGGATCTGCTTCAGGCCGAAGTCCGGATGAGGGAGGCTCGCGCATGAGGCTGCTGGTCGTTTGCCTGGGCAACATCTGCCGTTCGCCGATGGCGGAAGGGGCCTTGCGCGCCCGTATCGAAGCCTCGCCCCTGGCGGGTCGGGTCGAAGTGGATTCGGCCGGCACCAGCGGCTGGCATATCGATCATCCGCCGGACCGGCGCGCGATCGCCTGCGCGCGGAGACATGACATCGATATCGGCGGGTTGCGCGCACGGCAATTGTGTAAGCAGGATTTCCTGCGATTCGACCGGATTCTTTGTGCCGATGCCAGCAACCTGCAGGATGCGCGATGCCTGGCGGATGCCACCGGGACCGGCAAACTGGCGCTGCTGCTGGAATGGGCCGGATTGGAACAGGCGGGAGAAGTGCCGGACCCGTACTATGGAGAGGCCGAGGATTTCGAGCACACTTGGCATCTGGTTGATTCCGCAGCGCAGGCGATCGTGGCTAGACTGATACGGACAGGCTCCCCCGGCGGTATTCCGACATGAGCACAGACAAACCTCCTCTGGTAGAACTGCCCCGCGACCTTCACTGGCTCAATTCGCCCACCTATACCCTGGCCGAGTGCAAGGGAGTGCCGGTTGCCTTGGTGTTCGTCAATGCGGCTTCGGTCTGGAGCATGCAGCGGCTGGATGAACTGGCGATCTGGCAGGCGCGTAATCCTGGGCGATTGCATGTGTTCGTGTTGCATGTGCCGCGTTTCGACATTGAACACGATCGCCAGTATGTGCTGAAGATGCTGCGCCGCTCGGGCGTGGCGCTGCCATTCGTCCAGGACGCAGGCTGGCAGGCATGGCGGCAATACGGCGTCAGTTCCTGGCCAACGGTGTTGCTGATCGACCGCGAGGGCCGCGAGAAAGAACGCCTGGTCGGGCTGGGCGACGAACTGGATCCGCGCCTGGCCGCGCTGGTCGGGCCGGCGCGGGCGAGTGGCCATTGGGAGACACTGCCGTTCCGGGAAAGCGATCCGGAAACGGAAGAGTCCATGCTGAAGTTCCCGGCTGGTATCGCCGCATCCCCGCAGCGTCTGTATATCGCCGACAGCGGACACCATCGCATTCTCGAATGCACATACGATGGCCGGGTCCGCCGCCAGTTCGGAATGGGAACGGCCGGGTTCCAGGATGGGCCGATGCATGTCGCTTCGTTCCATCGCCCCTGGGCGCTGGCCGTGGATCGCGACGTGCTCTATGTCTGCGATGCGAGCAATCACGCCTTGCGGCGGATCAGTCTCAACTCCGGCGAAGTCAGCACCGTGTGCGGCACCGGTCATGCCGGCAGGCCGGTGGAAGGGCTGGTCGTGAGCCCCAGCAAGAGTAGTCTGTATTACCCGCACGGGCTGGCGGCGGCCAACAACCAGCTCTACTTCGCGATGACGGGCGACAATCAGATCTGGCGATACGACCTGGGCCAGCGCCAGCTTCATCGCGAGGCCGGCTCAGGCCGGCTGGAATTGAACGATGGCAGTGCGATGCTGGCCGCATTCGCCCAGCCGGTGGACGTGGTCGTGGTGCAGAGAACGCTCTATGTCTGCGATGCGCTGGGTTCCGCGGTCCGCTTGGTGCAATTGCAAAACCGCCAGGTGCAGACCCTGGTCGGCAAGCACCTGTGGGAATTCGGTTGCCAGGACGGTTCCCGCGCGGAAGCGCTGATGCAGTATCCGCAGGCGATCGTGCACAGTTCCGATTCACCCTTGCTATGGATCGCCGATGCCGGCAACCAACGCCTGCGCACATTGAGGTTGGGCGGCGGCATGCTGTCCACCGTAAACCTGCCGCGCCCCCTGAGCATTCCGCTGGGTCTGGCGGGAACCGCCGGCGTGGTGTGGATCGCGGAGGCGGGCGCGAATCGTATTTCCCGCTACGGTATCGCCAGCGGCGAGCTGCAGGAAATCGAAATCATTGAATGAACAAGGTCGATGGCCCCGGATTCGATGGCAAGGCATTCGCGGCGGACCTGAGCACGGCACCGGGCGCGTACCGCATGTATGCGGCCGACGGCAGCCTCCTGTATGTCGGCAAGGCGGGCGCGCTGCGCAAACGCGTATCCAGTTACTTCAATAGTTCTCCGAAGTCGCCGCGGACCCTGGCGATGCTGGCGCAGGTGGCGCGCATGGAGGTCACGGTCACGCGGACCGAGGCCGAGGCGCTGTTGCTGGAGAACCAGCTGATCAAGTCGCTGTTGCCGCGCTACAACGTGCTGCTGCGCGATGACAAGAGCTATCCCTATGTCCTGCTGACGCGCGAGGAATGGCCGCGCCTGACGCTGCATCGTGGTGCGCGTGCACTGCCGGGCCGCTATTTCGGGCCGTATCCCGGCGTGACGGTGGTGCGCGAAACCTTGAACGTGATGCACAAGTTGTTCAGGCTGCGCAGTTGCGAGGACAGCGTGTTCCGGAATCGCTCCCGGCCCTGCCTGCAATACCAGATCAAGCGTTGCAGCGGTCCCTGCGTCGGTCTGGTCGAAGCCGGCGACTATGCCGAGTCGGTGCATCGCGCCATGTTGTTCCTGGAGGGGCGCAGCGATGAATTGAGCAAGGAGCTGGTGCGTTTCATGGAGGCGGCCAGCGAGCGCCTGGAATTCGAGGAGGCTGCGCGCCTGCGCGATCTGATCGCCGGATTGCGCAGCCTGCAGGCGCGGCAATACGTGGATGGCCATGCCGCCGATCTGGACGCGCTGGGATGCGCGATGAAGGGCAGTTCGGCCTGCATCGTGCTGCTGGCGTTCCGCGATGGCCGCAATCTGGGCACGCGCGCGTTCATGCCCAGGACCAATGGCGAGGAAAGCCCGAACGAAGTGCTGGCCGCTTTCGTCTCGCAGTACTACGCCGAGCATCCGGCGCCTCCGGAAATCCTGCTGGATCGGGAAATCCCCGACACGGGGCTGATCGAACAGGCGCTGGCCGAGGCGACGGGACGCAAGGTGGCGCTGAAATGGAATGTGCGCGGCGTGCGCGCGGGCTATCTGGATCTGGCCTGCCGCAATGCGGAGATGACGCTGGCGACCGAACTGGCGAGCGCTTCGGCGCAGCATGCCCGCAGCGAAGCATTGCGCGGGTTGCTCGGAATGGACGAGGCGCCGCGGCGCATCGAGTGTTTCGATATCAGCCATACGATGGGCGAGGCGACGGTGGCTTCCTGCGTGGTGTTCGATCCGGGCGGTCCAGTGCGGAGCCAGTATCGCCGCTACAACATCGGCGGTATCGAGCCGGGCGACGATTACGCGGCGATGCGTCAGGCCGTCGGGCGGCGTTTCCGGCGGGCGCTGGAAACGGAAGCGGCGAGGGAAGCCGCCGCGCAAGCCGCCATCGCGGCGGGCGAGCCGGTTCCGGCGCCGGGCGAGGCGGTGGAGGACCTTCTGTTTCCCGATGTACTGCTGATCGACGGCGGTGCCGGACAATTGACCCAGGCGCGCCAGATGCTGGCCGAGCTTGGTGTCGAAGGCGTGCTCTTGGTCGGTGTCGCCAAGGGCGAGGAACGCCGCGCCGGGCATGAAACGCTGGTATTTCCCGACGGGCGCGAGGTTGCGCCTGGCGCGGCATCGCCGGCATTGCAGTTCATCCAGCAGGTGCGTGACGAGGCGCACAGATTCGCCATCACCGGACATCGCGGGAAACGGCAAAAGACGCGCAGCACCAGCCGCCTGGAGGATATTCCCGGCATCGGCCCGCGCCGCCGCGCTGCGCTACTGAAGCATTTCGGCGGTCTGGCTGGCCTCAAGGCAGCCGGAGAAGAGGAAATCGCGCGCGTCGAAGGCATCAATGCTGCACTGGCGGCGCGAATCTACGCTAACCTTCATGGGTTGCCCACTTCCTCCCTGGGCAACCAGGATTGAGATCGTTGCGCATGAAATTGACTGTCCCCACATGGTTGACGCTGCTGCGGATCGTGATGATTCCGGTGTTGATACTGGTGTTTTATTTGCCTTTCAGATGGACCAACTTCGCCGCCGCCGCCGTATTCGCACTGGCGGCGATCACGGATTGGCTGGACGGCTGGATCGCGCGCCGTTACCAGCAGCACTCGGCCTTCGGCGCATTCCTGGATCCGGTGGCCGACAAGCTGATGGTGGCGGTGGCGCTGTTTCTGATCGTGCAGGGACACCCTACATCATGGATGGCGTGCTGGGCTTCGGTCATCGTCGGGCGCGAGATCGCGGTATCGGCGCTGCGCGAGTGGATGGCCGAGATCGGGCAACGCGCCAAGGTCAAGGTGGCGATGATCGGCAAGATCAAGACCACGGTGCAGATGGTGGCCCTGTTGTGCCTGTTGTATTCGGTGAACCCGCATCAGCCCCGCGGCGAAATATGGATGGGCAATACGGTCTTTCATATCGGCGACTGGATGCTGGCCATCGCGGCGCTGCTGACGCTCTGGTCGGGTCTGCAATACCTGTATGCCGCCTGGCCGGCGCTGCGGGCCGACGAACAGGCCGCGACGAAGCAGAAGGGGGAGCCTCATCCTGAAGTCGGGCTGCCTCGCGATTGACTTCAAGGTCGCGGGTCGATTGCGTGCGCAGGGTCCATTTGCCGAGGCGATACGCCGATGTCGGGTGCAACGCTTGCCATTCCGGGATCGACCTGTTCGCTGCTTGGTGCTTCGGCGCGGATCGATCGGTTTGCCCGGCTCGGTCAGCAGATGCCCGATGCCATCATGTTGCTGCATCCAGGCGATAGAAGACGCGGCCGGTGAATTCCGGGCCATTGGGTGCACATGGCACGGAGATACCCAGCGACATTCGTTTTTGCTTGCTAGCCCATTTGCTTGCCCGCCCAGCAATAGCGGGAGTGCCAAGACCGGCTACCCTGGGTTGCCAGTTGTTTCGGCCTGGCCAGCCACTATGTCGGAGAATGCCAGGATAGTGGCTCCTGACTTGCCAGGGTTGGGACGAATCCTGGATTCGATTGCCGCTCACGCCCAGCTACAGTACGGAACCATCCGCACCCGCTATTCATGGTTATGGGCTGAAAACAATGGACTGAAGAGCCCCGGGTGCAAGCGGATTCCAGTGGACGTTGCTGGAATTAAAGAAGGCGCCAAAAGGCCCTATTTCTAACGACAGATCATGAATTGGAGCGGGAAACGAGACTCGAACTCGCGACCCCGACCTTGGCAAGGTCGTGCTCTACCAACTGAGCTATTCCCGCACCGGAGAACGAGCATTCTAATGCCAAGTTTGAATCTGTCAACCGCCTTGGCGCAATTTGTACCGGATTTGGATTTGCGTCATATCGCAATCGCCTATCGGTTAGAATAAGCCGCCGCCGTGGTTCGATCGCGATACCGCGTTACCAACAGTAGTTGGCCAAACCGCAACCATTGATGATTGCGAGCAAGATGACAGTGCCTGGATGGTGAAATCGGTAGACACAAGGGACTTAAAATCCCTCGGCCGCGAGGTCATGCGGGTTCGACTCCCGCTCCAGGCACCAAATCGAAGTTCAGACACTGATCTTGCCTCCTCGCAGCGGACGCCATGAAGCGATACTTTGATCGTTCTATGGAGGCTTCCTATGCAACCCATTTCTCGTCGTCGGTACACAGGCGACTTCAAGGCTCAGGCCATTGCACTAGGGCCTGTCATCAATTACCTGGATAGGCGATGCTGGTTGTCCCCCGTTCTTTCCCCGGTCCTGCCATGACACGCCGTTACGCCCTGCGAGACGATCAATGGGATCGCATCCGCGATCTGCGCCCCGGCCGAACCGGCCATGTGGGCGTGACGGCCCAGGACAACCGGCTGTTTGTTGAAGCGGTGCTCTACCGTTACCGCGCCCGGATCCCCTGGCGGGATCTGCCGAGCGATAAGGAAACAGAAGCCCCGGAAACGGGGTTTTGTTTTACCGGACGTTTGCGTCGGTTTTAGGGTAAACTTTCAGTGCTGTTTCATCTTGGCCTGGTGGCAGAGTGGTCATGCAGCGGACTGCAAATCCGTGTACGCCGGTTCGATTCCGACCCAGGCCTCCAAGATTTTCAAGCAATTGACCCGCCTTTTGCGGGCTTTTTGTTTTTCGCAATTATCGGGTCGGCGTGAATTTGGCGCCGCGCCGATCCCGAGTGTAGTACTCGGTCATGGCGGTCGACGAATACCCCAATTGCCTGTGTGCGGCACGCACATCGCCGGCGGGATCCCAGAGCGCAAAGTTCCAGATATGCGACAGCAGCACTTTCTCACGGTTCGCCCGAACGAAAATCGATCCGTCTTTGGTACGCCAAGTCATGTATTGACGTGCATCGGCTGGCTGGATCTTCTCTAGCGGTGCCGGGGGGGGCGTCGAAAAACTCCTTCAGCTTGGCCACTTCCTTCCGCTTGTCGGCGGTTGGCCGCAGGTCGGTTTACGCAAGCGGCTGATCTACAATTCTCTCCTGCGATTCCTTCGTTCCATTCATCGCGACGCCTCACAGGAGCACCCGTGGCACTTGGTTTATCACCCGATCTCGCGAATGCACGCATTGCCGTGATTGGACTGGGCTATGTCGGCCTGCCGCTGGCGGCCGCATTCGGTGCCAGGCATCCCACGCTGGGTTTCGAAATCGATCTGCAGCGCATTGAGGAGCTTCGCCAGGGCCATGACCGCACCCTGGAGCTGGATGCCGACGAGCTGGCCGCGGCTGCGCACTTGCGTTACAGCGCTGATCTGGCCGATCTGCACGCCTGCAATGTCTATGTGGTGACGGTACCGACGCCGATCGATGTCCATGAACAGCCCGATCTTCAGCCCCTGCAACAGGCCACCGGGTTACTGGCGAGGGTGTTGGACCCGGGCGATCTGGTGATCTATGAGTCCACGGTATATCCCGGAACGACCGAGGAGGTCTGTGTACCCATCCTGGAGCAAGGTTCGGGACTGGTTTTCAATCGGGATTTCCATTGCGGCTACAGTCCCGAGCGGATCAATCCAGGCGATCGAGGCCGTCGGCTGAGCGATATCCGCAAGATCACATCCGGCTCGACTCCTGAAGTGGCGGAGGCGGTGGATCGTCTGTATGCCGATATCATCGAAGCGGGAACCTGGCGCGCTCCTTCGATTCGCGTGGCGGAGGCAGCCAAGGTGGTCGAAAACATTCAGCGCGATGTCAATATCGCGTTGATGAACGAGCTCGCGCTGATCTTTGATCGACTGGACATCGATACGCTGGATGTGCTCGAAGCCGCGGGAACCAAATGGAATTTTCTGCCGTTCCGGCCGGGACTGGTCGGCGGGCACTGCATCGGCGTCGATCCTTACTACCTGCTGCACAAATCGGAGAGCGTCGGCTTTCATCCGGACCTGATCCATACGGCGCGGGCGGTCAACAATCGCATTGGCGCGCATGTAGTCGCGCGGGTACTGGACATGTTGCGCGAGAAGGGGAAGCAACCTGCAGATGCCTCAATCCTGGTATTGGGCGTCACCTTCAAGGAAAACTGCCCGGATCTGCGCAACAGTCGGGCACTGGATCTGGTCGTGCAATTGTCCGCCAGCGATGCGTGCGTGGAAGCCTATGATCCCTGGGCCGATGCGAACGAGGCGCGCAAAAAGGGCGGTGGACTGGAGTTGCTGGATGGCCTGGATGGCAGAACTTACGACGCCCTGGTCCTGGCGGTCGCACATCGGCAGTTTCGCGACTACAGCGCCGCCTTTGTTCGCGGACTGCTGAAGCCGGACGGCGTGGTATACGACGTCAAATCCGCCTGGCCGCGACAATGGGTCGACGACCGCCTTTGATCCCGTTTTCGAACCGATTCGAAATGATGGAACCTGGATAATCCGTTATCCGGCATTTGTTCTTTGTATCGTGTGCTTGGCCGGCCTACCGTGGTGGGGAGCCACGGTCTTCGGGTTGCTGCGGTGGGTTACGAATGGATCAATCATTCGATAGCGCCCCGAGATCGTCTCGCACGATTTCCGTATCCATGTCGGTGGCGAAGAATGCACGCATGCCCTATCAGGCCAGCCTGTTCAACACTATCCGGAATGAGTTTCGGCACCTTGTCAGCGAACGCTATCCGCTCCCTGGCGGCGCTGTATCACTACCTCGAATCGGGTGAACTGTTGCGCAAACTGCCAGAACATACGGTGTTCAAAAACTACGGGGTGGACGCCAGCAGTGGCTCCTTCGTGTTCCCGACTGGGATCAGCCAGCTTGCGGTACTCGAAATTGCATTGAATGCCGTCGAAAATACCCAAAGTCAGTCACCTCAAGACTTCCGGGAATCGGGTAGGGTGGGCGCGGATTGACCCGAGCGCCGATGGCCTTTACCATTCACCGTTCGCACCAGCGCCCAGCGCTGCGTCAACATCGGGCGGTTAGCTCAGCGGTAGAGCATTGCCTTCACACGGCAAGGGTCGCAGGTTCGATCCCTGCACCGCCCACCACATTGGAATACTGTGGTGTCCAAGAAAAGCCAATATCCTTAATAAAATCAAGGATGTTGGCTTTTTTAGTGTCTGAAAGCGTCCCAATCTGGCCATTGAAATCCGGGGGCAGTTGGGGGCAAATATGGGGGCAGGTTGTACCTCCTCTTATGGACATGCCCCCATGCCGCTGACTGATGTAAGCATCCGCAAAGCCAAGCCCTTCGACA
>JAISFF010000032.1 GCA_031263725.1 Lysobacteraceae bacterium
GCCCAGCGATCCATCGGCAGTGAAGCGAATTCGCTGCCGTTGTCGGTCTGGATGCGTTGCGGCGTCCCGCGTTCTTGCCGAAGTTGTTCGACCACCGCCACGACATCCTCGCTCTTGAGGCTTTGATCCACGCGGATTGCCAGGCTTTCACGGGTGAAGTTGTCCACTATGGTCAGCACGCGCAGTTTGTGCCCGTCGAACAAGGCATCGGCCACGAAGTCCATGCTCCAACTCTGGTTTGGGGCTGTGAGCCTGGGTCGCTCCAGACGGTGTGCACTGGCCTTGCGTCGCCGCGGGCGTTTGCTGCGCAGGTTCAAACCCGCCTGCTTGTACAAGCGATAGACCCGCTTGTGATTGACCTGCCAGCCTTCACGCCGCAACAGCACAAAGATGCGTCGGAAGCCATAGCGCACGCGCGTGGCTGCAATTTCCTCGATGCGCTTGAGCAACGGGCCGTCTCCTTTTTCCTTGGGCTGGTAGTACCAGCCGGCATGCCACTGTTTGACCACCGCACAAGCGCGACGAACGCTCACCCGATACCGCTCAATCAAATGGCCAGCCAACTGCTTGCGTTGGGCTGGCCTCAGAGCTTTTTTACAAGCACATCCTGCAACATGACCTTGTCCAGACTCAGGTCGGCGACCAGTTGCTTGAGCTTGCGATTCTCCTCTTCGAGCTGACGCAATCGGCGCAACTCGCAGACGCCCAGTCCGCCGTACTTCTTGCGCCAGTGGTAGAACGTGGCCTGGCAGATCCCCGTCTTCCGGCACACCTCCTCGACGGTCGTGCCGGTCTCGGACTGCTTCAGGGCAAACGCGATCTGCTCTTCGGTGAACTTCGACTTCTTCATGGCAACGGGTCTCCTTGGGCCTAAAGTGTCGCCGAATCTCTCTACTTCTGATGGTCACATTTTACGGGGGGAGGTCAGCACGCGCGCGATGGCACCTTGATCCATCACAGCGATAGCGGATCTCCTGCCGGATCCAGGATGGTATCGCGCCCCCGATCCACATCCGCTTCATCCCCGAAAGTGATGGCCTCGTACATCGAAGCCATCCCGTGCCTCTTTTGTCTCCCTGTCCACGCTCAAACTGGCAAATTCCGGTTCCTTCATCCCGCCGATATGCGTTTTGCCGATACGCGAACCGGGATCATGATCCCGGAGGGCAGGAAACCGGTCCGAGTCCGACGAACCGAGGCAAGCTCGGCAGCAAACGCCACCTTGTCGTAGATGCGCAAGGGGGTTCCTCTGGCGCTCATGAACCGGTGCCAATCGCCATGATTCGATGGCGTTCGCGCAGACATTGGATGCGATCCCCGTGGTGCCGGGGAAGGGCAGGCCACGCGAACGGCCAGACAACGTGCATGCCGACAAGGGCTACGACTGCCGTCGATGCTGGGCCGATTTGCGAGGACAGGGCATCATTGTCCGCATTGCCCGCAAAGGTATCGAGAGCAAGGAGTGGTTGGGCCGCCATCGCTGGGTGGTCGAACGTACGCATGAATAAAAAGGCATCGAGTGCACTTTGGTTGCTGGCCATATTGGGTTCCAAGCAGCACCAACAAAATCTTGGATCAATGTCTATAGGGAAAGCATCCGCATGTGTATGGCCAAATCATGTAACCCACCTTTTGGAAACGAATAAGACGTTTGTATTAGATGGCTCGTGCAAACGTTTGGTGATACAGTCCGAAAAGAAAATTCTGGCCGGGAATGCGCTACTTCCTTGCAACGGCGCTATTGGAAGAGGTATATGTAGCAGGTTTGTATCTGTGGAAAACGATGCGGGCACTCGCGACGGATACCAAGGAAATGGCAATACGAATCTGAAAAGATGGCCGTCCGTTATTGAGGGTTCCGTATCCGGACTACGGATACTCTTGGGTCGGGCGATAGCCTTGCATGACGGATTTGCCAGATGGGGCGGCTTTTCCATCTGCCGTGTGGCAATCGCTTTCTGGCAATGAGAATGTGGCATGATGATGTTCACCTGTAAGCTTCAAGGAGTGGAAGCATGAGTATCAGTATTTATTTGATCGACGATCACACGCTGGTGCGAACCGGATTGAAAATGATCCTAGTGCCGGAAACGGATATCGAAATCGTCGGAGAAGCCAGTCGTGGCGAGGATGCGCTGCCCGAGATCAGGAAGTTGAAGCCCGATATCGTCCTGTGCGATCTACACCTCCCTGGAATCAGCGGGTTGGAGGTGACCGAACGCATCGTGCGTGGCGGCTATGGTTGCCGTGTCATCATCGTTTCCGTGCTGGAAGATGGCCCCTTGCCGAAAAAGTTGCTCGATGTGGGCGCATATGGATATATCGGCAAGGCGGGTGATGCCCAAGAGCTTTTGAATGCGATACGCCGCGTGTTCGAAGGCAAACGCTTCCTCGGTTCCAGTATTGCGCAGAATATGGCCCTGTCGAATCTGGAGGGTGGAAAGTCGCCATTCGACATGTTGTCGCCGCGGGAACTGGAAGTTGCGATGTTGCTGGCCCAAGGCTTGCGTCAGGAAAATATCGCCAAGCGTCTCTGTCTCAGTTCCAAGACGGTGAATACGCACAAATCGCGTTTGTTCCAGAAACTGGAAATAACCGATACCGTCACCCTGGTAAGAATGGCGGCTCAGTACGGATTGATTGACCTGTAGTTTCAAGGGAGATCGGACAAAAGAAGCGGCGCCGTTGGGCGCCGCTTCTTGTTTGCCCGTCGGATTCGTTTCAAAATCCTACGGAATTTCGAGCAATATCCCTGATGCGGGATGAATCAGATATTCCATCGCAGGACGTTTCAACCATTCCGCTGGGGATCATCCGATTCGCTTTCGTCGTTTTTCCTGGTTTCCGCCGAGCCTGATGCGATTCCGTCCCTGAGCTTGGACCCGGTTTCAGAGATATCCACCTGTATCTCGCCTGCAGCGCTGTCGGAGGCTGCTTCTACCGGCTGGCCTTTATCGGCGGATTCCTGTGGAACAACAGGAGGCAGCGATTCGAACAATCCAGGAATTTCGACGGTCGTGGCATCGTTGCTATCCGGCGGAACCGTTTCCAGCGCCGATGGGGCGTCGATGATTGGCGCGGTGGAAGCCGAGGAGGTATTCGTTCCTGTATTGCTCGTTGGAGTGGCATCGGTTTGCGATGCGGAATCCGCCTGGTTCCAGGTTGTGACCGATGTGAAGGCCGAAGCCGGCCTGGCAGCCGATGCCGCCGTCTCGGCAGGAGACTCAATGGCTGCCGTTGCATCGTCGATGGCCTTGGCGGAATCGACGGGAACCGGGAAGGCGGAACTGTCCCTTGCTTCCAGCGCCAGCCTGGGCGTATCGGTTGGCGTGGCAGGTCTGTCCATCGTTGCCTGGGTGGAAACGGAAGGTGCCGTTGTAGTGGTGTTGCGCGTGGCCGGCTGTTTCGGTGCCGAAGCCGATTGCTTGTCTTGCTTGTCTGTTTGCGCCGGGGCAACCGATGCGGCGCCTTCATTCGAAGCTTGTCCTGAAGATTCGACTCTGATGCTTTCCGTGGATGCAGGCGCGCCGACATCCGTGGACGATGCAGCCGTATTGATGGAAGGCAGGTCATCGAATGCGAATTCGGGCTGATTGCTCAGAGCCAACGGAATCGCGGCAACGGCGGATGTGGAAGCCGACACAGTATTTACCGTGTCGCCGGCGGTTCTTTCGGAGGCGTTTTCTTCCGAAGCCTGCGGCGAACCGTTCGCATCTTCTTCATTGCGACGACGACGACGGCCGCCGCGGCGACCACGGCGACGGCGCGAGCCGTTTGTGTTCTCGCCATCGGCACTGTTTCCGGCTCCTTCGACCGCGACTGCGGATTCGTTGCCGGTACCCGTCATGATTGCTTCGCTGGCAATGATCGGCGTTTCCTGTTGAAGATCGGTCCGTGCCTGCAGATCCTTGTTGTTTTCCACTACGGCAATGGCAACGGCTGTCTCGGTCGCCACGGCGGTGGCCGCCCTGGTCGTGTTTTCAGAGGCATTGGCTGCTGCGGCAGCGGCATTCCTGCCGGCGGGTTTTTCCTCGCGCGGCGGCTTGGCCGGCCTGGGCGGTTTTGCCTGCTGCGAGGGCTGCGGCTTGGCCGCGCGCTCGTTCTGGGCCGCCGGTTTTTGCTGCTGCCGGTCGTTGCTGCCAGCCTGACGCTGCTGGCCACTGTTGCCGCGTCCGCCTTGTTTCTGTCCCTGGCCGTTTTGCGGCCGGTCGCGATTGTTCTGGTTCTGCGAAGAGCGTGAATCGCGACGCGAACGATCGCCCCGGCCTTGTTGAGGCTGCTTGCCCTGGCGTGCGGGAGGCGATTTGCGTGATGCTTCCTGCGGCGCGGGTGCGGATTCGCTGGCGCCGAACAGGCGCTTCAACCAGCCCATGACGCCGCCGGAGGAAGCTGTCGGCGTCTTTTGCGGCGCGGCTGCGGTTGTGCCGCTGTCCTGTTCCGGTTCACTGTGTTGAGGCGCGGGATGCGCGTGCGCGATGTGCGTGATGGCGGGAGCCAGCGGAATATTGAGCTGACCCTTGGTCAGGGCATGCACGGGAAGCTTGCGCTGGGTGCCGCGCTGGAAACTCGGCTTGGCGCTTTCATCGCCGAGTTCGTTCTCGCGCAGGCGGGTCACCGCGTAATGAGGCGTTTCCAGGTTCTGGTCGGCCACGATGACCACCGGTACCTCGTTGCGCTTTTCGATATCGGCCAGGGCGCGGCGCTTTTCGTTGAGCAGGTAGTTGGCGATCTCGACTGGCGCCTGGATCAACACTTGTCCGGTGCTCTCCTTCATCACATGCTCTTCGGCCAGGCGCAGGATCGACAGCGACAACGATTCGACGCTGCGCATGCGGCCATGTCCCTCACAGCGCGGACAGACGATCTGGGTGGATTCACCCAGCGACGGTTGCAGGCGCTGCCGGCTCATTTCGAGCAGGCCGAAGCGCGAGATGCGGCCCACCTGCACGCGGGCGCGGTCGTATCTGAGCGCCTGCTGCAGGCGATTCTCGACTTCGCGCTGGTGCTTGTTCGAGTTCATGTCGATGAAATCGATCACGACCAGACCGCCGAGGTCGCGCAGGCGCAACTGTCTCGCGGCTTCGTCGGCCGCCTCGAGGTTGGTCTGCAGCGCGGTTTCCTCGATGTCGCCGCCCTTGGTGGCGCGTGCCGAGTTCACGTCGATGGCGGTCAGCGCTTCGGTCTGATCGACCACGATCGAGCCGCCGGACGGCAGCCGGACTTGGCGCTCGTAGGCGTCCTCGATCTGCGATTCGATCTGGAAGCGGCTGAACAGCGGGATGTCATCCTTGTAATGCTTGAGCTTACGCAGGTTCTGCGGCATCACCTGCCGCATGAACTCGCGGGCGTCCTCGTATATTTCCTGGGTATCGACCAGGATCTCGCCGATGTCGGCGCGCAGATAATCGCGCAACGCCCGGATGATCAGGCGCGATTCCTGATAGATGAGGAACGGCGCCGGCTTGCTGAGCGCCGCTTCGGCGATGCTGCGCCATACGCTGAGCAGGTAGTCCAGATCCCATTGCAGTTCCTCGGCATCGCGTCCTACTCCGGCGGTGCGGATGATGACGCCCATGTCGTCGGGAATCGCCAGCTTGTCCATGGCTTCTTTCAGCGCCGCGCGGTCCTCCCCTTCGATCCGCCGCGATACGCCGCCGGCGCTGGGGGAGTTCGGCATCAGGACCATGTAGCGGCCGGCCAGCGAGATGAAGGTGGTCAGGGCGGCACCCTTGTTGCCGCGCTCTTCCTTGTCCACTTGGACCACGACTTCCTGGCCTTCGCGCAGAAGATCGCGCAGGCCGCCCTTGTTCGGGTCGACGCCGGCCTGGAAGTAATCGCGGGAGATTTCCTTCAGCGGCAGGAAGCCGTGGCGTTCCGCGCCGTAATCGATGAAAGCGGCTTCGAGCGAAGGCTCGAGACGGGTGATGCGGCCTTTATAGATATTGGATTTGCGTTGCTCTTTGGACGATTGTTCGATGTCGATGTCGTAGAGCGATTGTCCATCCACGATGGCGACGCGTAATTCTTCTGCCTGCGTCGCATTGATCAGCATGCGTTTCATTGTGTTGTGAGTTCCTGGGGCGCTGATGATCACCGCACGGAACGTCATGGCGTGTCGCCTCTGGAACCCGCATCCAACCGAAGTCCGGATGCGGCTGGCCGCCTTTCGCGCACGCGCGGTAAGGCGGGTAACCTGGTTTCCAGCGCTGCAGCACCACGGCGGACCGCGGGAGCGCTTGTGTTTCAAAAAAAATTGACAAGGGCCGCCGGCGCAAGCGCCGTGCGGAGTAAAAATTCAGCTCAATTGATGCGATAAAAGCACCAAACGATGGCCGGATCCGTCTGCGAGTCGCTAACATGGCCGTCCTGTCGAACGGGCAGCGAATCACGAGTCAAACCGCAGGTCGGCCAAGACTTCTGGCCACGGGTTACTTCTTCCTGCGGAATCAAACCCTTACATCGTGCGGCGAGTCTAACAGATTAATGAGTGGAATGACCGGATCTTCTTCACATGAGACGCCCACGGGCGCGAACCGCGCGCGTACCGTGGTCGTGCCGGCCGACAGAGAGGGGCAGCGGCTGGACAATTTCCTGCTGGGACAGCTCAAGGGCGCGCCGCGCAGCCTGGTGTACAAGCTGGTCCGCAGTGGTCAGGTGCGCGTCAATGGCGGCCGGGTAAAGGCCGAGCGGCGACTGGAGGCGGGCGACGAGGTCCGGATTCCACCGGTCCATCTGGCCGAAGCGGGCGACAAGGGAACCCCGTCGCCGGGGCTGATGCGGCGGCTGGAGGCCGCCATCGTCCACGAGGATGCCCGCCTGTTGGCGCTGAACAAGCCTTCAGGCGTGGCCAGTCACGGCGGCAGCGGCATTTCCTTCGGGGTCATCGAGACCCTGCGGGCCTTGCGGCCGGGACAGTCGCTGGAGCTGGCGCACCGGTTGGACCGGGATACGTCCGGATTGCTGCTGGTGGCGAAAAAGCGTTCCGCCCTGACCGAACTGCAGGCGCTGATGCGCGAGGACGGCGGCCTGCAGAAGCGCTACCTGGCCTTGCTGACAGGAAGGATGCCGGATGGCGTGATGACGGTGGATGCACCGCTGCACGTCGGATTGCGGCAGGGAGGCGAGCGCCATGTCCAGGTGCGCGCGGATGGCAAGCCGTCGCTCAGCCACTTCCGGGCGCTGGAACGTCGCGGGGGACATTCTTATTGCGAGGCGCGCATAGAAACCGGGCGTACCCACCAGATTCGCGTGCATGCCAAACATATCGGGCATCCGGTGGCGGGTGACGACAAGTACGGCGATCCGGAGGTGAACCGGCGGCTGCGTGAACGCACCGGACTGCGCCGCCTGTTTCTGCATGCGGCCTCGCTGGAATTCACGCTGGACAATGGCAATGCCCCTTACGTACTGAACGCGCCGCTTGCGGACGATCTGCGCGAAGCGCTCGACAGGCTGGGCTGAGCCGATACGGTTGCAACCGGATGCGCTGCAAGGACGGTCGGATTTGGCTGTTCCCGGTCAGTTGTCCGTTGTACTGTTTTCGTCCAGTTTGAAGCATTCGTCCGGACGAATCTCCGGTGGGGTGTAATTCACGGGCACCTGGATGGTCTGCGGGATGGGTTGACCGTTGCGGGTCGCGGCCCGGAATTCCCAGGCCGGAATCTTGTCCAGGGCGGCTTGGTCCAATGCGGGGAAACCGCTGCTGCGCAGCAGGCTTACCGAGGCGGGTCTGCCTTCGGGTCCCACCACGACACTCAGCAGGACCTCGCCGCCGTTGCCGGCGCAGGCTTCGGTCAGCGGATAATCGGGTTTGGGGGTGTCCACGGCCATGACTTCGGTTGGCGGGATGGCGGCGACTTCCGGCTGCGAGGAGGACTTGCCGCACCCGGACAGGGCCAGTATCGCGACCGGCAGGACAACGGAAATGTGATACGGAAGGCTTTTCATTGGGGGGATATCTCCAAACAAAGGCACGCGGAGTGCATTCGATTCACCATATCGGAAGCAGCGCAAAGCGGATGCGAACCGCGCCGTCGCGGCGGATGGGCAAATCCGGCTGAACACAAGGCAGACGTGGCGTTGCCGCTTAAACAAAGTACGAATACGGACCCCGCTAGAATAGCCGCCATGATTTATATCTCAGACAGCGCGCAGGCGCACTTCCAGAAGTTGATCGAACGAGAGTCGGTGCCCGGACTGGGCATATTGCTCAGCGCAGTCGATCCGGGGACGGCGCGTGCCGACGCGCGTCTCGAATTCGTCGAACCTTCCGACCTGGCCGGTGACGAATGGGCCATCGACTGCAAGGGTTTTGCCCTGTATGTCGCCGCCGATAGCGTGGCCTGGCTGGAAGGGGCCGGAATCGATTACGTGTTCCAGAACGCGAGTACGCAGCTGATCATCAAAGCGCCCCGGATCAAGGGCGAAGCGCCGAAGCAGTCGGCGTCCCTGGGCGAGCGCGTGCTGTGGGTGATCGAGCATGAGATCAATCCGCAACTGGCTCAGCATCGCGGGGAGGTTGCAGTACAGGAAGTGACCACCGATGGCGTGGTGATATTGCGTTTCGGCGGCGGCTGTCACGGTTGCGGGATGGTGGATGTCACTCTGAAGCAGGGCATCGAAAAAACGCTCAGGGAACGGATCCCGGAGGTGACGGCCGTGCGGGACGCGACGGACCATGACAGTGGGCAGGCTCCCTATATGCCGCGCGGCAAGACCGCCTGAGTCCGGCAGGAAGAACCGGTGACACGGGCGGCGCATGGTCCCAATGGAATGACGATCCGCCCGGCGACGATGCCGCGCCGTGCGCAGGGAGCGGGGCAATGACTCATCCCGGCAAGCTCATCGTCATGTCGGCGCGCGACTTGCAGCCGGCGCCTGCCGCTGTCGAACGGCGCGAGCCGGAGCTGACCCGTCTGCAGGGCTATCTGGCGCTGTGGCGCGAGGGCTGGGATCCGGCGCCGCGCGACGAACGCTGGATGCGGGTGCTGGCAGGGATCGGCACACTGCTGATGCATCTGTTCCTGCTTGCGGTGCTGATCGCAATGGCGATCATGCAGGTACCGTTGCCGCCGGCCCGCAGCGATGATGGAGAAAGAATCCGGATCGGAATCGTGGATGCGGCGGCATCCGCACAGGGAAGCCGGGCCGGAGGCGGCCAACCCGGCGCCGCCGGTACGCCGGAACCGGCACCCGCGGCACGATCCGCTGATTCGGCGGCGAACCTTGCCGCCTCGGCCGGCGCGCAGCTGGCGGTATCGGAACCGGCGTCTTCCGACGAGCCACAGACGCTGCCCGAGATCAGGACACCGTCTGTGCCCGAGCGGCCGGGTCCGACCGTTGTACCGCCCGAGATCGAAGTCGTGCAGCGACAGGTTGCCGAACCTGTCGTGCAGACGCCGCAACCTGTTCAGGTCACTGTGGTGGAGGTCCCGACCACGAACCATGTCTTGCCGCCCGTGAATACGATTCCACGCATCGAGGTTCCAGTGGCAGTCGTGCGGCCGACGGAGACACAGGTCCGGGCGCGGGAGGTGGCAGTGGTGATACCGCCATCGATGACATCGTCCCAGGTCAGGATCGATTCTCCACGGCCCGTGTTGCCTGCGAACGTTCCGGCCGTGCGCGAGCGTGAAGTAAGCGCGCCACTGGCACAGGCGCCGATTCCGCAGCTTCCGGCGACGGTTGTCGCGACGCCTCGATTGCCGGCCGCCGCGATGCCGGCCGTCAGACAGCGCGAGGTCAAGACGCCAGTGATGTCTACGAATGCCACCGCTGCCGGCAATACGCCTGAGTCCGCCGCTACGGCGGCATCCGCGACATCCGTTTCGTCAGTGGCCGGCAGTGCGCCTTCGCATGTGGATTCCGCTTCGGCATCCACTCCGGCGCGGACGACCGGGAGCAGCGCGCCGGGTGCGCAAGGGCGGGGCAGCGGGCTCGATCGGGACAATCGCTGGGGACAGGCTCCCGGAAGCGATGGCTGGAGCGTGACTGCCCATGACGATGGCGGCAGGCAACCGGGGCGGTCGGGTTCGCCGGACGGGCTGTTCGACGCCGATGGACGGGTGAACCTGGGAGAGGCGGATCGCGGCAACAGCGCCGCCGACAATGATCGTGGCGGAGTGCCCGGAAGCGGGCGCGACCGCTGGAACAGGGATACTTTCGATCGCTCCGGTTCGTGGTTGCGCTCGCCGCCCAATGACTACACCCCGACCTCGTTCGAGGCCTACTGGATTCCCAACGAGTCGCTGTTGGCCGAATGGGTGCGCAACGGCATCAAGGAAATCTCCATCCCGATCCCGGGCACCCGCACGCGGTTGCAATGTGTCATATCGATATTGCAGGTCGGTGGCGGTTGCAGCTTCCGCAATCCCAACCGCAACGATCAGCCAGCCGTGGCGCGGCCGCCGCCGGATATTCCGTTCAAACCGGAATTGCAGGAAGACAACGGCAGCGTGGGCGCTTCGCCAGCGCAGCGGTAAGCGGAACCGACGGCGTCCCGCTCCCGCCAGGACCGCCTGCTCTGCTATTCTGTATCGTTGCGTTTCATTACATCACTTTCATCATGATCGAACTCAATCCGATTCGTCAGCAGATCGCTGACCTGACCGAACGCGTGCTTTCGCTCAGGGGGTATCTTTGACTACGATGTCAAACGCGAGCGCCTCGAGGAAGTAAACCGCGAACTGGAAAGCCCGGATGTCTGGGACAATCCGGAGCGTGCGCAGTCGTTGGGCCGCGAGCGCTCGACGCTGGAGAAAACCGTCGTCGGCATCGGTTCGGTGCTCAATGGCCTGAAGGATGCCGGCGAACTGCTGGACCTGGCCGAGAGCGAGCAGGACGACGAAACCGCTCAGGCCGTCGTGGCCGATCTCCAGCGTCGGGAAGCCGATATCGCACAACTCGAGTTCCGGCGGATGTTCTCCGGACGAATGGACGCGTCCAGCGCATTCGTCGACATCCAGGCCGGCGCGGGCGGTACCGAGGCCCAGGACTGGGCCGAAATCCTGTTGCGCATGTACCTGCGTTGGTGTGAATCGCGCGGCTGGAAAACCGAGTTGATGGAAGTCAGCGCCGGCGAAGTTGCGGGTGTGAAGTCGGCGACGTTCCGGGTGGAAGGCGAATTCGCCTATGGATGGCTCAAGACCGAAACCGGCGTGCACCGGCTGGTGCGCAAGTCGCCGTTCGATTCGGACAATCGCCGGCATACGAGTTTCAGTTCGGTGTTCGTTTCGCCCGAAGTGGATGACAGCATCGAGATCGACATCAATCCGGCGGACCTGAGGACCGATGTCTATCGTTCGTCCGGCGCGGGCGGTCAGCACGTCAACAAGACCGAGTCGGCGGTACGCATCACCCATGTGCCCAGCGGCATCGTGGTGGCCTGCCAGACTGAGCGCAGCCAGCATGCCAACCGCGACCGCGCGATGAAGATGCTGGCGGCCAAGCTGTACGAAATGGAGATGCTCAAGCGCAACGCCGAGCGCGATGCGGTCGAGGCCAGCAAGTCCGATATCGGCTGGGGCAGCCAGATCCGCAATTACGTGCTCGACCAGTCGCGCATCAAGGACCTGCGCACCGGCATAGAACGCACCGATACCCAGAAAGTCCTGGACGGCGATCTGGACGGTTTTGTCGAGGCCAGCCTGAAGGCGGGACTCGAGGCCGGTTCCAAACGGGTCGATGCCGCCTGATGCGGCATTCCGCATGCGGATACGCGCGGCAGCGCCATGACGTATCCGCCTGCATGCCTGTCCTTATGTCTGTTTCTGGACCCTTTCCGTTATGACTGAATCTTCCAATCTTTCCAGTCCTCCCGTCGATGAAAACAGCCTGATCGCGGAACGCCGTGCCAAATTGAAGGCGCTGCGCGGACAGGGCGGCGCGTTTCCCAACGACTTCAAACGTGTGGAATACGCTGGGGATTTGCAGGTGGAATATGCCGACAGGGAACGGTGGACGGCGCAAGCATTGGAGTCGGACGGTCGCAGGGTGCAACTGGCGGGACGCCTGATGGCCAAGCGGGTCATGGGCAAGGCCAGTTTCGCCCAGATCCAGGACGAGTCGGGGCGGTTGCAGCTGTTTCTGCAAAGCAATGCGCTCGGTGCGACCTACGATGCATTCAAAGGCTGGGATGTAGGCGATATCGTCGGTGTCGAAGGCAGTCTGACGCGGACCAAGACCGGAGAGCTATCGGTAAAAGCGGCGACGCTGCGGTTGCTGACCAAGTCGCTGCGGCCACTGCCCGACAAATGGCACGGTCTGGCCGATGTGGAGCAGCGTTATCGCCAGCGTTATGTGGATCTCATCGTTACCCCGGAAACGCGCGAAGTCTTCGTCAAACGCTCCCGGATCATCAGCGCCATGCGCAACTGGCTGGATGCGCGCCGTTTCCTGGAAGTGGAAACGCCGATGATGCACTACATCCCCGGCGGTGCGACCGCTAGGCCGTTCATGACCCACCACAATGCACTGGATATCGATCTGTATCTGCGCGTGGCGCCCGAGCTGTATCTGAAGCGTCTGGTGGTCGGCGGTTTCGAACGGGTCTACGAGATCAATCGCAATTTCCGCAACGAAGGCGTGAGTACCCGGCACAATCCCGAGTTCACGATGCTGGAGCTGTACGAAGCCTATTCGACCTATCACGAAATCATGGATCTGACCGAAGAGATGATCCGCGATACCGCCGGCAAGGTATTGGGCAAGGCCCAGGTGCATTGGGATGATGCCGACATCGATCTGGAACCGCGTTTCCGCCGCTGGCGGATGGACGAAGCGGTGCGGCACCATAACCCGGAAATCTCGGTCGAGGATTGCACCGACCGCGAAGCGCTGGCCGCGCATTGCGCACGCCTGAAGATTCCGGCCAAGCCGGGTTATGGCTGGGGCAAGCTGCTGCTGGAAATCTTCGAGAAGACCGTCGAACACACTCTCATCCAGCCGACTTTCATCACCGATCACCCGGTCGAGGTTTCGCCGCTGGCGCGCGCCAGCGATACGGAACCCGGATTCACCGATCGCTTCGAGCTTTTCATCAACGGCAAGGAACTCGCGAACGGATTCTCCGAGCTGAACGATGCCGAGGATCAGGCGGCACGGTTCCAGGCCCAGGTCGAAGCCAAGGAGGGAGGCGACGACGAGGCGATGCATTACGACGCCGATTACATTCGCGCCCTCGAAGTCGGGTTGCCGCCGACCGGCGGGCTGGGAGTCGGCATCGACCGTCTGGTGATGATGCTGGCCGGGGTTTCGTCGATCCGTGACGTGTTGCTGTTCCCCTATATGCGGCCGCAGGCGGGTTGACCGATTCGGCTGTCTGCCACATCCGCACGGGCCGAAATCGACAGCATGAAAAAGCCGCCAGGAACGACCGGGCGGCTTTTCTTGTGGCAATGAAGCGGATGCCGTTTCGCTTCAGGGAAACACGCGCTTCCCTGGCCGAATCCATCAGTGGGCAGGTGCGCTCTCGTTCTGCCGCGCATCATTTTCGCTTGCCTTGGCGTCTTCCTCTTCGCGCAAGGCACGGCGCAGGATCTTGCCGACATTGGTCTTGGGCAGTTCGTCGCGGAACTCGATATAGTGCGGCCGCTTGTAACCGGTCAGGTGCTGGCGCGAGTAGATCTTGATGTCGTGCGCGGTCAGTTTGGGGTCCTTGCGGACGATCACGACCTTGACCGTTTCCCCGGATTTCTCGTCCGGCACACCGACCGCGGCCACTTCCAGTACGCCCGGCATGGCCGCGAGCACGTCCTCGATTTCGTTCGGGTACACGTTGAAACCCGAGACGAGAATCATGTCCTTCTTGCGGTCGACGATATAGAAGAAGCCGTTTTCGTCCATCCTGGCGATGTCGCCGGTATGCAGCCAGCCGTTGGCGTCGATGACCTTGGCGGTTTCCTCCGGCCGTTGCCAGTATCCCTTCATGACCTGCGGGCCCTTGAAGCACAGCTCGCCGGTTCCGCCGACGGACAGGACGTTGTGATCGTCGTCCTGGACGCAGGCGCTGGTCGAAGGAATCGGCAGGCCGATCGATCCGTTGAACTCCTTCAGGTCCAGCGGGTTGATGCAGGCGGCGGGGGAGGTTTCGGTCAGGCCGTAGGCTTCCACCAGGGTGATGCCGGTGACCTGTTTCCAGCGTTCGGCGACCGTGCGCTGTACCGCCATGCCGCCGCCCAAGGTGAACTTCAGCGAGGAGAAGTCGATCTTGTCGAAGCCAGGCGTGTTCAGCAGCCCGTTGAACAAAGTGTTGACGCCGGTGAAGGCGGTGAAGCGGACCTTGTTCAATTCCTTGACGAAACCCCTCATGTCGCGCGGGTTGGTGACCAGGTAGTTGAGTGCGCCCTGTTCCATGAAGACCAGGCCGTTCGCGGTCAATGCGAAGATGTGATACAGCGGCAATGCCGTGACGATGATTTCCTTGCCCGGCTCGATGCCGGCGCCCTTCACCCAGGCCGAGGCCTGGGACATGTTCGCCAACAGATTGCGGTGCGTGAGCATGGCGCCCTTGGCCACGCCGGTGGTGCCGCCGGTGTACTGCAGGAAGGCGATATCGCCGGACTTGATGTCGACCTGCGGTACGGGTCTGGCCTTGCCCAGCGCAAGCGCGTGCTTGAAGCGCACCGCGCCGTGGATGGTGTAGTCGGGGACCATTCCCGTCAGGTACTTCAGCGCGAAATTCATCACGCCGCCCTTGAGCCCGCCCACGAGGTCGCCCAGGCCCGTCGTGATGACATGCTTGACCGGCGTGTCCATTTCTTCGAGCGCCTTCTGCAAGGTCGCGCCGAAGTTGTCGACGACGATCACCAGCGCCGCCCCGGCATCCTCGAGCTGATGTTTCAGTTCGTAAGCGGTATACAGGGGATTGACGTTGACGACGCTCAGGCCGGCCCGCAGCGTGCCGAAAATCGCGATCGGATACTGCAGGCAATTCGGCATCATGATGGCGACACGATCGCCTTTCTTGAGCTTGAGCACGTTCAGCAGGTAGCTCGCGAACTGCTCGGTGAGGGTGTCGGTTTCGCCGTAGGTCAGTGTCCTGCCGAAGTTGCTGTAGGCGGGATTGTTTCGATACTTGCCCACGGCGGTGGCAAAGGCATCGGGAATGGAACGATAGTGGTCCGGGTCGATCTCGGCGGGAACGCCTTGCGGATAGCTCCGCAACCAAGGACGATCCAGATTCATAGCGCAACTCCCTCCGTAAGGGTGAAAACAAGATGATGACAGCCGGAACGCATTGCCGACCGCGGCATGATACGCAGCCGAATCGGGACGATGAAGCACCTTTTCGGAGAATATCGCTGCCGCCCCTCCGGCATCGCCATTGGAGGATGCCGTGGGCGCTGGCCTGCCTGTGCCTGCTCCTGGGCGCCTGCCGGGCCGAGGCGCCGGAACAGCGTCTGCGGACACAACTGACGAGGTTGCAGAACGCGGTGGAGAGCCATGATGCCGCCAATGTCCTCAAGATCGTGGCTGATGATTTCATCGGCAACGACGGCATGGACCGTATCCGGTTGCGACAAATGATAACGGCTCAGATGCGCCTGAACCAGAGCATTGGCGCGACCATGGGCCCTCCCAGGATAACGATGGCCGGAGAGGATATGGCGGTAGTCGAGTTCACCGTGATGCTGACGGGCGGGAGTGGCCGGTTCCTGCCGGATCAGGCGCAGGCTTACACGGTCCGTAGTGGTTGGCGTATCGAGAACGGCGACTGGAAAGTCTACCGGGCCAGGTGGGAAGCCAAGTTCTAGCACCGCGTTCAGCAACGGATGGTCCATTGGTCCAATTGTGCTGGAACGGGATCCGTGACGCGGGATCTCTTTCCCGTTTTGCCGATCGGAAATGCGATGCAGGAAAGGCCTGTGCCACTGAAGGGGCGCAGGCGGACCCCCATGCGACGATCAGGCGGATTTCTTCTCGGCGAGCTGGCGCAACATGTAGTGCAGCAGGCCGCCGTGGCGGAAGTATTCGATTTCCTTCGGCGTCAGCAGCACGCGCACCTCGAAGGTCTTCTTGCTGCCGTCGGCCTTGCCCGCGGTAACGGTGGAGGTTTTCGAGGCGCCATCCTTCAGGCCGATGATGTCGTAGGTCTCGGTTCCATTCAGCCCCAGCGACCGCGCATTCTCGCCGTCCTTGAACCGCAGCGGCAGCACGCCCATGCCGACCAGGTTGGAACGGTGGATGCGTTCGAAGCTCTCCGCAATGATGGCCTTCACTCCCAGCAGGTTGATACCCTTGGCCGCCCAGTCGCGCGACGAGCCGGTGCCGTATTCCTTGCCGGCGATCACCGCCAGCGGTACGCCATCGGCCTTGTACTTCATGGCGGCGTCGTGGATCGGCATCTTTTCCGGCGGATTGCCGCCGAAATACAGCGTGTTGCCGCCTTCCTCGCCGTTGAAGAACAGGTTTTCGATTTTCGTGTGCTCCTTGATGTGGCGAATGGCTGTCGGTGGCGATTCCGGGGGAACCGCCGCCGGAATCGGCTAGGGCCGCCTGTCGGTGCTGGAATTATCCGCCGATTGCACCGTGGCCGGCTGAGCGGAGCCGTGACTGGGAAAGCCATGTTTCAGTCGGTGTCGTTCAGGAGGCAGGCGGAGTTGTCATGTCACGGTGATTCCATCCGGGCCACGCGACGACCGTATTGCGTTCATCGGGTTATTTGCCGATCTGCAATATAACGCCGTGAATCAAGGTTCGTGGCCGGCCGGTGCGATGCCTCGTAGCATGCAGCGCGACAGGGGATCGGTAATCAGTATTGCGTGAAGACGCGCAAGGCATAGTAGGATGCAAAAGCTGTTTCCATAGGGGAAGGTGGCGTTGGCCGGATCGGTTCCGGTCGATGGACCTGTATATCGATCGATATGAAAACTCATTTCAAGCGGGTATTCCGACTTGCAGGTTCACGGCTATGGCCGGCCGAATGTGGATGGCAGAGTCATATTCGATGGAAAGGATGCCGGCGCTCATGCTGAATTATGCTCCGACTTCACCTGCTCCAGATCCCAATACGGTGATCTACTTCATTTTCATGCGGGTCGGTGAAGGGTCGTCGATCGAAGTGGAAAACGGGAGCTGGGCCTATTACTGGTATGGACACCATTACCAGTTCAAGGGCAAGCGTTACTTCACCGGTTTCGTCTACCAGACTCCCGACACGGGGTTCGGTGAAGGCTTCGCCCCGGCGCACGCGGGCAGGATCACGATCGCGGAAGCCACTTTCGTCGCGGCGGAGAGCGGTGCGACGAAACCGTGGAACTTCGTCGGTTCGCAACCCTATATCGGTCAGTTCGGCGGCTACGACCGCGTCAATATCATTTCCGACGAAGAACCCCCGGTGACCTTCCAGTCCACATCGGGGGACTATTTCCTGGCCATTCCGACCAGCTATCTGGCCGGGGGTGGCGTCGAAGTACGGACATCGGAGATTTTTCTCCGAAACGAGAACGGCTGGAGGTTCGCCGGCAGCGTGATGATCGGGGCCGACAACGATGCGGCATTCGTGCGTAACAGTAGTGCAAAGGGGACGACCGCCCATTTCCATTATTCGGGCAGGTTGGAGTTCATCGAGAATCCTTCGTGTCCGATGCCCTTGATAAAGGTTCTGAAACAGGGAACCGGTGTGGACGCAAGGGGCCAGGTGAAGACTTTGAACCCACACGGCATCGTCGAATATGCGTTCGACAGCGAATGTTCCGAGTACCGGCAGGTGCAACGATGACGTGCGGCAACCAATGTACCGGCGGACTGGATATGGACGTGGTACGGTGCCCTTGGCATCCGCGGCAGCGAGCGTTAGTGCCTTGATCGGCTCGTTCCGCGATTACCGGGATTCGTTGCCGGAGGCATCGATCCCCGATCTGCGTCGGGAATCCAAGCTGCGTAAGCTCTGAGCATGAATGCCAGGCCAAGTGCGGAAATTGCGGCGGATCGTTTCTCGTCCGGGTTGCGCATATCGTGGTGACGCTGAACGTCACAAAGTGACATCAAGTCACCGCTTGATGGCTGTCATTGTCGTAGCAGGTCCATGAGTCGTCAATATTGTCGATTTGATTCGACGGAATTGCTGCTTTTCCATCGATATCGGTTGAGATAACCTGCGGCCGTTGAAACAGCCTTGATGGGAGCAGGAACTCGCGCGTGCAGGTATTCGCAGCGCCGACAGTTCGATATCGAAGTATGAACGATCGACTCAAACATATTGGCTGGCTAGGCCTGCTGTCGCTGGCCGCCTGCAAACCTGCTTCCGACGGATTCCGCGCTGAAACTCGGCAGGTGGATCCTTCGCCTGCGGCAACGACCAGGAATGTCCACAACATGTCTGATCCCCCACCCGCGGCTGTCGCGTTCCCGGACCCTGGAAGCGTGATCTATTTCATCTTCGGTGAAAAGGGCGACGGTTCGTCGTCCTACGAGACGGTGAACAGAAGCCTGACAACCTACTGGTACGGTTTTCCTTTCGAGCTGGATGGCAAGCGCTACTTCAGCGGTTTCGTCTATTCGGGTCCGCAGAAGTTCGGGGAATTCGCGGGAGAGGCGATGGCCGTTTCGAATCACGAGACCCAGGCGACGATCTCCGTGGCGACGTTCGAAGCCAGTGTTCCAGGGTCCGAAAAGCCTTGGGATTTCCTCGGTGCGCAACTTTATGTCGGGGATCTTGGCAGAAACTACGAAGCCAATGCCATCGATGAGGATCGGCGACCGGTTACTTATCTGGCCAATGACGGACGCTATTTCCTGGCGATCCCGACCTCGTATCTGGCCGGTGGCGGGGTCAATGTCAGGACGTTCGAAGTCTTCGCGATGAGCCGCGGCGAAGATGGCATGTTGTGGAAGTATCTGGGGAGTGTCGGCGGTGGCGCTGAAAACAATGCCAGCTGCGATTCCGGTCCGGATTCTGCCGGTCTTCCGGCATGCTTCGACAGTCGGGGAAGCCTGGCGTTCAGAGCCGGTTCCGATGATGTGATGCCGGGCATCCAGGTGCTGATGCAGGGAACGAATGTCGATGCGTCAGGCAAGGTCGTACCCGTGCATGCGGGCGCGGTCACCGAATATCTCTATGACTCGGGCAGATCGAAATACCGACAGGTCGAGCATTCCCAATAGGCCGATGCCGTGCCTTACCGGGCGACAGGCGAGACAGTGAACGTTGGTACGCGAGAAACGAAGGCCAGAGTTGCGGAGGGTAATTGAGATGGCCAATCCATATGGCAGACAGCAGGTTCTCGACATCATCGAGCGCAAGGCCAATGAGCGCGGCATTTCACGTGACGATTTCCTTCGTTTTGCCCATATCGAAACCGGAGGGGTGTTCAACCCGGCGCTCGGCCGGGGCGCCGAGGGCGCCAAAGGCCTGTTCCAGTTCATGCCGGACACGGCCAGACAGTATGGGATCGCCGGCCGCGAGCTCGATCCGGTCGCCAACACCGATGCCGCCGCACGGTTGTACCTGGACAACAGGACGGCCCTGGTCAGCGATCACCAGCGCAATGACCGGCCTTATCTTTCCGGCGAAGCGCAGCCCAATGGATTGGACCTTTACCTGGCGCATCAGCAGGGCGCGGCCGGCTACGCATCGATCCAGAACGCCATTGCCACTGGCAGGTTCACGCTGGACAGCACGCGCGGCCACCTGTTGAACAACGTCCACCGAAGCGAGCTGGGACAGATCACAGGCGTCAGCTACGACCGCTTCAAGGAGATGGCCCCGGGCGACATGGCAAAGACGTTCGTCAGTTACTGGGATACCCAATACGAGCGTATCCGTATTCCCGAAAAGGGTATCGAGCCCTTGGACGCTTCGGGACGACAGCAAACGCCGACAAGAACACAATCCCCGCCACAACCACAGGCCCAGATGCCCGCCAAAGAGACGCCGGGGGGAATCGTCCTGGAAACGGCGTATCAGCAGACACTTCAATACGATCACACCCGTTACCAGTGGGGCGGCAAGGATGTCGATTCCGGCGGCATCGACTGCGCTGGATGGGTCGTCAGACTGCAGAACGCCAGCATGGACGAAATCAACCGCAAGGCCGGAACCAGCGTCTTTTCGCCACAGGACAAATTCAGTCCGGGATGGCACAACGCGGCCAGGATCGTCGAGTTGTCGGCCGCGCGCTCCGGCGTGATGATCCGCGATCGCGACATCACGCCGGGCGTGCTGAAGGAGGGCATGATCCTCGGCGAGGATCAACCGCCTAATGCGCGCGGGATCGATCACATCGTCATGGTCGTGCGCAATCCGAACAATGGCCAGCTGATGATCAGCCAGTCCCGTTCCGGAGAGGGCGTGGGGCTGATTTCGGTGGAGAAGTATCTGGCGAACAGGCAGGAACAGGGCGTCCGGTTGTATGCGACCGATCCGTTGGCCCAGGCACGCAATCTGCTGCAGGATCGCCGCCATACCCGGAGCCAGGGCTGGTCGCGGACGCCATCCACCACGATATCCTCGCAGTCGGCCGACGACCTGCTCCAGCAGGGTTCCAGCGGCGCGGATGTGAAGCGCCTGCAGGAAACGATGAACCGGCTCGGCTACCGCGACAACGAAGGCAAGGCGCTGGGTACCGATGGCGTTTTCGGCAGTCGGACCGAGCAGGCCGTGCGGGCGTTCCAGAAGGCACGCGGCATCGGTGTCGACGGCGTGGTCGGCCCGGACACGCGTACCGCGATCGGTCAGGCCCAGCAGAGCGCGGAACGCACGACCGGTTCCGGTCTGTTGAAACCCGGCATGCGGGGACCGGAGATCAAGCAGCTTCAGGAAGCCTTGAATCGATACGGCTTCCGGGATGCCGAAGGCAAAACATTGGGTATCGACGGAATCTTTGGCGACAAGACCCGGCAGGCAGTGGGTGCGCTGCAGAAAACGTACGGAATCGGTAGCGATGGGAAAGTCGGGCCGGATACCTGGAATGCATTGGCACAGGCACAGCAGCGGCCGTTGCTCACCGACACGCGCAATCCGGACCACGCAATGCAGCAACAGGCCTACGACTGCTTGAAGCGGCTTGACCCGGCGAAGCTGCAATTCACCAGCGAGCTGCAGTATCGCAATGCCGCTTCCACCACGGCGCTCGAAGCCAAGGTCGGTGGCATGACGCGGATCGACAGCATCATGCTCAACCGCGATGGAACCAGCCTGGCGGCGATGCAGGGCGAAGCGGGTCACCCGGGCAATCCGCGTGTGTATGTGGACAAGGCGCAGGCGGCATCACAATCGATGGAGCGCAGTACTTCGCTGATGGATCAGGAAACGCGAAAACAGGCCGAGGCCAAGAACCAGCAACAGCAGGCCTCGGATCAGCAGACGCCCAAGACGGTGTTTTTCTGACGTCGGCGGGAGGCATGGCGGAAATGGCGGCCCGATGCACCGAGCGCCGGTTTTGTTCGCGCTGGAAACGACGAAGGTTTCGCGTCCCGGCGGAACTGCGGCAACCAATTGCGTTGCGGGTCAGGTTCCGCGCAGAAGCCGTTTGGCGGCGGCCCGGGCTTCCTTGCTGATCTCGACCCCGCCGAGCATGCGTGCGATCTCTTCTTCGCGCCGGCGCGTATCGAGCAATTCCACCGAACTCTGGGTCATGCCTTCGACCGGTGCCTTGCTGACGCGATAGTGCTGGTGTCCCTGTGCCGCAACCTGCGGCAGGTGTGTCACGCACAACACCTGATGCCTGCCGCCGAGGGCGCGCAGCTTCTGCCCGACGATCTCGGCCACGGCGCCGCCGATACCGGCGTCGACCTCGTCGAAAACCATGGTCGGTATGGTATCCATGCCGAGGGTGGCCACCTCTATCGCCAGCGAGATGCGCGACAGTTCACCGCCCGATGCGACCTTGCGCAAGGGGCGCGGCGGTTGCCCGGCATTGGCGGAAACCAGGAATTCGATGCGTTCGGCGCCATTGGGGTCTGGCCGGCCGTCTTCACGGGTTGCAAAGTCGATCTGGAAATGGCCGTTGCCCATGCCCAGTTCGACGATCGACGCGGTGACGGCTTCGGCGAGAGTCGCGGCGGCACGGCGGCGTGATTCGGTCAGCATCGCAGCAGCCCCGGTCCATGCGTCCAGTGCGGATTGCTGCTCGCTGTCCAGGCGCGCCAGCCTCGAACCCGCATTGCGAAGCCCTTCCAGCTCCGTCGCTGCGGCTTGCTGGCGTTCCTGCAACTGCTCGGGAGCGACCCGATGCTTGCGTGCCAGATCGTGCAGGCGCGCCAGACGGCGTTCCAGTTCGGTCAGGCCGGCCGGATCGATATCGAGCCCGTCACGAATCCGGTCCAGCAGCGACAGCGCTTCGTCCAGCTGGATTTTCGCGCTGTCGAGCAGCGCATCCACCTCGTTCAATCCGGGTTCGTATTGATTGAGCCGGGCCAGGGCGGCGCGGGTTTGCCGCAATTGCTGCAGCGCCGACATCGCGTCGTCGCCGTTCAAGCGGGCCGTTGCGGTATCGCAGGCCTGGATCAGCGCGGCGGCATGGGCTTGCCGGAGGTGGTTCTGATTCAGCGTCTCCAGAGCCGCCGGAGTCAGGTCCTCGCGTTCGAGTTCCGCCAATTGATGTTCCAGATAGGCGATACGGTCGGAAACATCGCCCTGTTGTAGCAGGTCCTCGCGTTCCCGCTCCAGTGCCTGCCAGTGTTCGGCCGCTTTGCGTACCCGCTCGCGTTCGCTCTGGTTGCGTGCGTACGCATCGAGCAGGGCCAGTTGGCTGGGACGCGACAGCAGGGCCTGATGCGCGTGCTGGCCGTGGATCTCGATCAGGTGGGTCGCCAGGTCGGCCAGTTGCGACAGCGTGACCGGGCGGCCGTTGATCCAGGCGCGGGAGCCGCCATCAGCGCGAATGACCCGGCGCAACTGGCAGTCATCGGCATCGTCCAGTTCCCGGTCGCGCAACCATGCGGCTACGACGCCGTCATCCGCCAGCCCGAATTCGGCGGACAGCTCGGCACGCCCGGCGCCATGCCGGACGGCACCGCTGTCGGCGCGCAATCCCGACAGGAACCCCAAGGCATCGACGATCAGCGATTTGCCGGCGCCGGTTTCGCCGGACACGACCGTCATCCCTGGCCCGAACTCCAGTTCGGTGGCGCGGACGACAGCGAAATCCTTGATGGAGAGATGTCTGAGCATGGCGTTGGACAGAGAAGGAGCCTATTAGACCGCAAGCGACCGGCCGGGGCCACCGCTTGCAAAGTCGCCTGGCCGCCGCTATCTATTTCCAGATGCCCAAGATATCCGCCAACCTGGATCCGCGTGCGCGCCAGTTGCTGCGATCATTGATTTCGCGCTACATCCGCGAGGGCGAACCCGTGGGTTCGCAGACGCTGGCCAGGCATGCCGGGCTGGATGTCAGTCCCGCCACGATCCGCAACATCCTGGCCGATCTGGAAGAGGGCGGCCTGCTCAGTTCCCCGCATACCTCGGCTGGCCGGGTGCCGACCGCTCAGGGCTATCGGGTCTTCGTCGACAGCCTGGTGCAGGTCAAGGCGCTGGGCGAACGCGAGCTGGCGTACCTGCGCAGCGGACTGGCCACGGGCGGCGGGACCCAGGCTCTGCTCGGCAATGCCTCGGAGCTGCTTTCGGCGATGACCCACTTCGTCGGCATGGTCAGCGCGCCCAAGCGCGAACAGTTCGTGTTCCGCCATATCGATTTCGTGTCGTTGGATGCGCGCCGCGTCCTGGCGGTGGTGGTGTTCGCCGACGGCGAGGTCCAGAACCGGATCATCGAGCCGCAGCGGGTATTCGATCCGCTGGAACTGGAGCGGGTGTCGAATTACCTGAATCAGCACTATGCCGGCCATGCCCTGGCGGAGATCCGCCGCTCGCTGCTGCGCGACCTGCGCAATGTGCGCACGGAAATGGAATTCCTGCTGAGCGAGTCCATCGAGCTGGCCGAAAAGGCGCTGGAGCCTCCCGACGACGATGTTGTCCTGTCCGGGCAGACTCGACTGATGGGGGTGCAGGACCTGTCCGACATGGAACATCTGCGTGAGCTGTTCGATACCTTTGCGCGCAAGAGCGATATCCTGCAATTGCTGGAGCGGACCAGCAGCGCGCCCGGCGTACGCATCTTCATCGGCGAGGAAACCGGACTGGCGCAGATGGATGGCGTCTCGGTGGTGACCGCGCCCTATGCGCATGACGGCACCGTGCTGGGCGTGCTGGGCGTGATCGGCCCCACCCGCATGGCATACGACAAGGTCATCCCGCTGGTCCAGGCGGCGGCCGAAGTCCTGGGGGCGGCCATCGAGCCGTCTCCGAGGGAGCCTTCCCCCTCATCTTGAATCCGGTGATACCGGCCCTATTGAGAACGGTGCAGCGACAGAAACATGTCGTACAGGAGAGTGTTTGCATGAACCAGAACGAGAACGACCCCCAGGTTTCGGCCGGGGACGAGAACGTGGCCACGGCCTTGCGGGCGGAGCTGGATACGCTCCGGCGGGAAATGGAACAGGTCAGGGCGGATTCGTTGCGCGAACGCGCCGACCTGGAGAACCAGCGCAAGCGCGTGGCTCGGGACATCGAGAGCGCGCGCAAGTTCGCCAACGAGCGCCTGTTCGGCGATCTGCTGCCGATCTTCGACAGTCTCGATGCGGGCCTGGCTGCTGCGGTGGATCAGGAGGGGCCGTTGAAGGATGGTCTGGAGCTGACCCGGCGGCAATTGCTCAAGGCGATCCAGGAGCACGGTCTGACCGTGCTCGACCCGGTGGGCGAGATGTTCGATCCGGAATGGCATCAGGCGATCAGCCAGATCAGTGCCCCGGATGCGGCGCCAGGCAGTGTGGTCCAAGTATTCCAGAAGGGCTACCGCTTGAACGACCGCCTGCTGCGACCGGCCCTGGTCGTCGTCGCGGCGCAGGAATAGGCGCGATTCGCAATCCATATGCAATTGATGCGCGCGGTTGCTTGAACCCGGGCGCCACATCCCCATATCCATGTCATATCTGTGAACGGGGCCGTCCAGTGGCGGCCAGACCAAATCAAGAAATCCAGGGAGTAACCCAACAATGAGCAAGATTATCGGTATCGATCTGGGCACGACCAATTCGTGCGTGGCGATCATGGAGGGCGGCAAGGCTCGGATTATCGAGAACGCCGAAGGCGATCGCACCACTCCTTCGATCGTGGCCTATACCAAGGACGGCGAGGTACTCGTGGGTGCGCCGGCCAAGCGCCAGGCTGTCACCAACCCGAAGAACACCTTTTATGCGGTGAAGCGCCTGATTGGCCGCAAATTCACCGATGCCGAAGTGCAGAAGGACCTCGGCGTGGTGCCTTATTCGGTCATCGCCCATGACAATGGCGATGCCTGGGTGGCCACCGCCGACGGCAAGAAAATGGCGCCGCAGGAAATCTCCGCGCGGGTGCTGGAGAAGATGAAAAAGACCGCCGAAGCCTTCCTGGGCGAGACGGTCACCGAAGCGGTCATCACCGTTCCCGCGTACTTCAACGACAGCCAGCGCCAGGCGACCAAGGACGCCGGCCGCATCGCGGGCCTGGATGTCAAGCGCATCATCAACGAGCCGACCGCGGCCGCGCTGGCCTATGGCCTGGACAAAAGCGGCGGCGACCGCAAGATCGTGGTCTACGATCTGGGCGGCGGCACGTTCGATATTTCCATCATCGAAATCGCCGAAGTCGACGGCGAGAAGCAGTTCGAAGTGCTGGCCACCAATGGCGACACCTTCCTCGGCGGCGAAGACTTCGACATGCGCGTGATCGACTATCTGGTCGAGGAGTTCCAGAAGGATCAGGGCATCGACCTGCGCAAGGACCCGCTGGCGTTGCAGCGCCTGAAGGACGCCGCCGAGCGCGCCAAGATCGAGTTGTCCTCGGCGCAGCAGACCGAAGTCAACCTGCCGTACGTGACGGCCGATGCTTCCGGTCCGAAGCACCTGAACATCAAGCTGACGCGTGCCAAGCTGGAGGCGCTGGTCGAGGATCTGGTCAAGAAGACCATCGAGCCTTGCCGCGTCGCGCTGAAGGATGCCGGACTGCGCGCCAGCGACATCAACGAGGTGATCCTGGTCGGCGGCCAGACCCGCATGCCGAAGGTGCAGCAGGCCGTGGCCGACTTCTTCGGCAAGGAGCCGCGCAAGGATGTCAACCCGGACGAAGCGGTCGCGATGGGCGCGGCCATCCAGGGCGGCGTGTTGGCCGGCGATGTCAAGGACGTGCTGTTGCTCGACGTGACCCCGCTGAGCCTGGGTATCGAGACCAAGGGCGGCGTGTTCACCAAGATCATCGAGAAGAACACCACGATTCCGACCAAGGCCTCGCAGATTTTCTCCACGGCCGACGACAACCAGTCCGCGGTAACGGTGCATGTGCTGCAGGGCGAGCGCGAGCAGGCCCGTTACAACAAATCGCTGGCCAAGTTCGACCTGACCGGCATCGAGCCGGCGCCACAGGGCATTCCGCAGATCGAAGTGTCGTTCGATATCGACGCCAATGGCATCCTGCATGTTTCGGCCAGGGACAAGAAGACCAACAAGGAGCAGAAGGTCGAGATCAAGGCGGGTTCGGGACTGTCCGAGGAAGAGATCCAGCGGATGGTCAGCGATGCCGAGTCGCACCGCGAGGAAGACAAGAAGTTCCAGGAAATGGTCCAGGCCCGCAATCACGCCGATGCGTTGATCCACGGCACCCGCAATGCGATCAAGGAGCATGGCGACAAGGTGACCGGCGATGTGATCGGCCGCATCGAAGGCGCCGTCGCGGAGCTGGAGACGGCGATCAAGAGTGAGGACAAGGCGCAGATCGAAGCCAAGACCAAGGCGCTGGAAGAGGCCGGACAGTCGCTGTACGCCGCCGCCGCCGCACAGCAGCAGGAAGCGCCGGCCGCTGGCGAAAGCGCCGGATCGGCGGGCAAGGATGATGTGGTGGATGCCGAGTTCACCGAAGTCGACGATGACAAGAAGTAAGGGATCATCGATCCGACGATGTCCCGAAAAGGGTGTTCCGCCCGCGTCCGACCGGCCACACCGGGAAGCGTGGGCGGTCGTTTGATGGACTGGTAATCCGAATGAGCAAGCGCGACTATTACGAAGTGCTGGGGATAACCCGCACCGCCACCGAAGATGAGCTGAAAAAGGCTTATCGCCGCTGCGCGATGAAGTATCACCCGGACCGCAATTCCGGCGATGCCGGCGCGGAGGCGTCGTTCAAGGAATGCAAGGAAGCCTATGAAGTCCTGTCCGACCCGGGCAAGCGCCGCATCTACGATGTCCACGGACATGCCGCGTTCGAGCATGGCATGGGCGGCGACGGTCCCGGCCCGGTCGACATGGGCGATATCTTTGGCGATATCTTCGGCAGCATTTTCGGCGGTGGCGCGCGCGCGGCGCGGCGCGGCGCGGATATCGGTTACGTGGTCGAGCTGGATCTGGAAGAAGCGGTCTTCGGCGTCGAGAAACGGATCGAGATTCCGACCTTGAACGAGTGTTCGAGCTGTCATGGCAGCGGTTCGGCCGATGGCAAGCTCGAAACCTGTACCACTTGTCGTGGCCAGGGACAGGTACGCATGCAGCGGGGCATCTTCGCCATGCAGCAGGCCTGTCCGGAATGCGGCGGGCGTGGCCAGATCATCCGCAATCCCTGCAAGGAATGCCGGGGCGCGGGACGGGTCGAGGGCGAGAAGGTCCTTTCGGTCAAGATTCCTCCGGGCGTCGACAATGGCGATCGCATCCGCTTGAGCGGCGAAGGCGAAGCGGGACCGCCGGGAACGCCGCCGGGCGATCTGTATGTCGAAGTCCGCGTGCGCGAACACAGGATTTTCACCCGTGACGGCGACGATCTGCATTGTGAAGTGCCGATACGGATTTCGCAGGCGGCGCTGGGCGATACGGTTCGCGTGCCCACGCTGGAGGGCGAGACCGAGATCCGTATCCCGGCCGAGACCCAGACCGGCAAGCTGTTCCGTCTGCGCGGCAAGGGCGTCAAATCGGTGCGCAGTCACGGACCGGGCGACCTGTATTGCCATGTGATGGTGGAGACGCCGGTCAATCTCACCGTCGAACAGCGCGAACTGCTGGAAAAGTTCGACGCCACTTTCGCCGGGGAAGAGGCGCGGCGGCATTCGCCGAAGTCGGCGACTTTCCTGGACGGGGTCAAAGCGTTCTGGGAACGCATGACTTCCTGACCGGGCACTCGGCCGGTATCCACGCCGGCCGGGCTGTCTCCAATGCGGATGGCCTGTTCCGTCATCGAAACGCCGGTGTCGGGGCGGACAGCCGTGTCATTTCCGCGGCCAGCCCCTAGAATGGCGCGATGAACGAATCCCTCGATAGCCATCTCGTCCACGGTCGCCGGCAACGTCCCACCGGGGCGTCGCCGGTCGACATCATCAGCGTCCAATCGCAACTGGTCTACGGCTACGCCGGCAACAGCGCGGCGGTGCCGCCGCTGCATAGGCTCGATATGCGGGTTGCGGTCATTCCCACCACGTTGCTCAGCAATACGCCGTTCTACGAGACGCTGCGCGGCAAGATGCTGCCGACCGATCTGTTCGGCGACCTGTTGCGCGGGGCCAGCGAACGCGGCCTGCCGCAACGCGCACGCGCGCTGATTTCCGGCTATTTCGGCAGCCTCGGCAATGGCCAGGCGTTTGCCGACTGGGTCGAAGCGACTCTGCCGGACGCGCCGGGAATGCGTTTCTTCCTGGACCCGGTGATCGGCGACACGCATACCGGTCCCTATGTCGAGGCCGGTCTGGACAAGGTGATATCCGAGCGCCTGCTGCCGCATGCCTGGCTGGTGACCCCCAACGCATTCGAACTGGAGCAGTTGACCGGAATGCCGGCGTTGCAGGAAGCGGATGCCGTCGCCGCATCCCGCAAACTGTTGGCGCGTGGCCCGGAATGGGTGATTGCGCACAGTATTGTGGGCGAGCCTGGACAACTGGTGTCGCTGGCGGTCGGCCACGATGTCGTGCATCGCTGGGTCTCGCCCTATCTGGCGGTCGATGTGGCCGGTACCGGCGATGTCCTGGTGGCGCTGACGACGGCTTTCCTGTTGCGCGGCGAATCCTTGCCGCAGGCGGTGACACGCGCTTTGGCCGGCGTGCACGCGGCGCTCGAATCGACCTTGGAAAACGGGATCGAGGAACTGGATGTGCAGGTCGCCGCCACCGCCGCGTTGCGGGACAAGGGACGGTTCCCGTACATCACCACGAACGCATGAGCCCGGTCGCGCCAGCGCTGCCGTCCGATTCCCAGGCAAGGCCCCGCATCGTCGGCATCGTCGGCAGCGGGGGGGCCTACGGCCGCTGGCTGACGCGTTTTTTCCGCGAGCGGATGGGGCTGGAAGTGATCGGTCGGGATCCGGCTTCGGCCGACAGCGTATCGGAAGACACGCTGATCGGGCAGGCCGACGTGCTGGTTTTTTCCGCGCCGATCCGCATCACCTCTGAATTGATCGCCGACTATGTGCGGCGCGCCGATGGCCGCGAGCGCGGCAAGCTCTGGCTGGATGTCACCTCGGTCAAGAGCCAGCCGGTCGCGGCGATGCTGGATTCGCAGGCGGAAGTGGCGGGCCTGCACCCGATGACCGCGCCGCCGAAGGCGCCGACGCTGAAGGGACGCGTCATGGTGGTGTGCGAGGCGCGGTTGCAACACTGGCGTGGCTGGCTGCATGAACTGATGCGCGCCAGTCAGGCCGAATGCGTGCAGAGCACGCCGGATCATCACGACCGGGTGATGGCGCTGGTACAGGCCATGGTGCATGCGACCCATCTGAGCCAGGCCGGCGTGCTGCGGCACTACATGGGCAGCCTGGGCGGGCTGGACAAGCTGATGCCTTATCGTTCGACCTCGTTCGAGATGGATACGACGATGATGGCGCGGATTCTCTCGCTCAATCCCGCCATCTACGAGGACATCCAGTTCGGCAACGCCTATGTCCGCGAAATGCTGGAGCACCTGCTCGACGAAGTAGAGCGCCTGCATGATCAGGTCAGCCGTGGCGACGATGCGGCGCGCGCCGAGTTCCGCGAGCATTTCCTGCATACCAATCATGAGGCGTTGGGCGAAACCGCGCTGGCCGAAGGCAATTACAGCTTCGAGCGGCTGAGCTATCTGCTGGCCGATCTGACCGAGACCCACTATCTGAGCGTGCACCTGCCCGAGGATCGTTCCGGGTCGTTGCGGGTGCTGCTGCATATCTTCGAACGGCATGGCGTGAGCCTGTCTTCGATCCACTCTTCGCGCACGCCGGACGGCGAGGTGCACTTTCGCATCGGCTTCCAGGGTGGCATCGATCCCGACGTTCGCCGGATCGTGATCGGGGAGATCGAAGGCGGCGGCACCGGTCGGGTATTGAGCCGGTAATCCACAATCGATGTGGATTAGATCCGGGCAAGGATGTGGATAACTCTCCGCGCGCCTTGCGGCGCAAGCGTGTCAAGTCGAATGGCGAAAAATTGACCAATCAAGACCCGCGCTGCGAACTGCACGGCGCAAAGGGACTGTTTTCGGATTGATTCCAACGCGGGGCAAAGCACTTGTGCGGGGAATGGCGGGTATGCGCTAATGGCTGCGGTTATGTGACAGGCATCGCAAAAGGCAAAAAGGGGGAGTGGGAAATGAGGATGAAGATTTCGCAGGTACTGATGATGGCGGCGGCACTGTGCTGCGTTGGAGATCTTTCGGCGCGCCGCCGCGCCGCGGAACCCGAGGCCGCACCGCCGCAGGCGCAGGCGCCGGAGCTGACGCCCGAGCAGCAGGCCCAGGTCCAGCGCCAGAACGAGGAGGTGAGCAACGCTGCGGAACGGGTGGTGCAACTGGTGGATCAGGGCAGGTTCGCGGAAATATGGGCCGGCGTCTCGCCGGTGGCCAAGGCCGTGACCCAGGAAGCCGAGTTCGCCAGGCAGGTCGGGCAGGACCGCGAGCGGTTGGGTGCAGTGGAAAGCCGCAGACAGGCGAACATCAACCGGGTGATGTACCGCGAAGGCGGCGAAGTGCCGGCCGGCCACTACATCACGGTGGTTTATGCCGCCAAGTTCGCCAATGCGGCGCAGCCGATACAGGAACTGGTTTCCTTTCACCTGGACCCGGACGAAGTCTGGCGAGTCGCCGGTTATAGCGTCCGCTGAGCCGGACGATCCGGAGGCGGAGGCGAGGGAGAAAGCCCGCCAGGCGCGGGCTTTACGCATTGCCGGTTTTCCTGTTGTCGCCCATCGCGCCGCGGGAATCGGTCCGGCGATCAATCGCTGGTTTTTCCGCTATCGGCTGCCGTGTCGGCGGCGGGCAGAGGTTTGCGCCGGTCCAGCAATGGATGCAGAAATGCCACGCCGATGATGATGGCGACGCCGAGATAGAACATCGGTGTCAGTTCGCGTTGTTCGCCCAGCAGCAGGATCGCCAGGATGATGGCATAAACGGGCTCCAGATTCGTGGTCAGCTGCACGGTATAGGCGCTGAGCTGCCGCAATGCTACCAGCAGCAATGCGAACGGCAGCAGAGTGCAACCCAATGACAGGATCACCAGCCGCCATGCATCGGTGCGGCTGGGCCGGACCAGCAGCTCGCCGTCGAATTCAGGGCTGAAGTAACCCCCCAGTGGCGCCAGCAGGGTCAGTATCAGTATGCCGGCGGTCAGTTCCACCGCGGTGACGGTCAGCGCGTCGGCGCGATCGACGACTCGCTTGTTGAGGGAGCCGAAGAACGCCACCAGCACGGCCGATAGAACGCCTATCGCGAGGCCCGCCAGCATCCCGTCCGGCACGCCGCCCACCACCAGCGCGACACCCGGCAGCACCGCGAGGCCGAACAGCAGCTCCCGCATCAAGAAAGGGCGGCGGGTCAGCCACGGTTCGATGACCGAAGTGAAGATCGGCGCCAGCGCAATGCAAGTCACGGCCACCGAGGCATTCGCAAGCTTGATCGTGCCGTAGAACGTCAGCCAGTGCAGGGCGACCAGCGCGCCTATGCCGCTATAGGCCAGAACCATACGCCGCGAGAGCTGGCGCAGGCCGCGCCAGACCCTGGGAACCAGCGCCAGCGCCAGCACGACCAGCAGCATTCGCCACCAGACCAGGGGCAGCGCCGGCATCGAGATCAGCTTGCCAAGGATGGCGGTGAATCCCCAAAGCAGCACGCAGAAGTGGAGTTGTAATTGCGCTTTGGCGCGGGGACTCATCGGCATTGCGCCATTATCAGAGATAGCGCATGCGTACGTCAGTGGGTGCCGGAGATTCTTCGCCCTGGGGAAGAGCCGGGTCGCGTTCCGACGTGATCGCTATCTGACGGTGCCTTCGGCGGCGGCGGCTCAGAGCGCCTTTTCATGTTGATCCTGGTTTTGCAGGTGTTCCATCAGCACGCAATCCATTGGGCAGATCTCCACGCACAGTTCGCAGCCTACGCAGAGCGGTTCGACCACGGTGTGCATGAATTTCGGACCGCCGATGATCGCGGCGGTGGGGCAGATCTGGATGCATTTGGTGCAGCCGATGCAGCCGTCCTCCAGAATCACCGCTGTCATGTCCGGGGCGTGTTCGCCACGGGAGCGATCATAGGGAACGGGGGGGACGCCCAGTATCCAGGCCAGCGCACGGGCACCGGCGTCGCCGCCCGGCGGACAGCGGTCGATGCCGGCGTCGCCACGCGCCATGGCGCCGGCATAAAGACGACAATCGGCGAAGCCGCACTGGCCGCATTGCGTTTGCGGCAATACGCGGTCGAGACGTTCGGTCAGTCGATCTGATTGCACAGGCCCCTCTGTCTTGCTTCACGCAAAGGAATCACCGGCCAAGAATAATCCACCCCCTTGAAAGGGTTTTCACGTCCGCATCATGCACTGTCAAATCACTTTCCTGCTTGTCCGGGTGCGTGACTGGATATGACGGGCAGGGTCCGAATCCGTTGTCGGTAAAAGACTTTTTCGGCAGCGCAATATGCCGGCCGGGGTCTTGTCATATTTGCGATATGGTTACCGGGACAGCCGGGTCAGGTCCATGAAACGGGCCATTCGAACAGCAGCGGCCCAAAGCAGGCCGAGGCCACGGACGCGTTCAGGCCCAGCATCACGCCAAAGCGCCGGGGTCAGCGCACCGGCATGCCCGGCTGCGCGGAGTCGTCCGCATCGAGCAGCGCCAGCGGACCATCGTCGAAACCGGCCGACAGGATCATGCCCGCGCTGACACCGAAGCGCATCTTGCGCGGCGCCAGGTTGGCGATGAAAACGACATTGCGGCCGATCAGCTTTTCCGGTTCGCCATAGCTGGCGCGGATGCCGGAAAAAATCTGCCGTTTGCCGAAAGCACCGGCATCCAGTTCGAAACGCAGCAGTTTGTCCGAGCCTTCCACGAACTCGCAGGCCAGTACCTTGCCGATGCGCAGGTCCAGCTTGGAGAAATCCTCGATGCCGATGGTCTGCGGTCCCGCGGATGACGTGGCCCGCGGTGCGGGCGCGGCCTTCTTGCCATCCTGCTTGGCGGGCGCGGCAGCCTGCTTGGGCGCGGTGGCGAGCGTGTCCCGGGAAGTTTCGGTCATGGCGTCGATCAGTTTCGGGTCGAGCCGGGTGAACAGGGGGGCGTAAGGATGGATGCGGTGTCCCAGCAGCGGTTGTTCCAGATCGCGCCAGGCGTTGACCGGAGCCGCCAGGAATTCCTCGGCTTGTACCGAGACCTGGGGCAGCACCGGCTTCAGCGCGGCGGCCAGTACCCGGAACAGATGCAGGCCCTGCGTGCAGATGGTTTGCAGTTCGGCATCGGCGCCTTCCCGCTTGGCCACCACCCAGGGCTTCTTCTCGTCGATGTACCGATTGGCCTCGTCCGCGAGCGCCATCGTCTGCCGGATCGCGCTGGCCGGATCGCTGTTCTCGTAGGCGTGGCGGATCGGTTCCAGCGCGGCGGTAAAACGCCGGTACATGTCCGCATCCGGCAACGAATCGGCCAGCTTTCCATCGAAGCGGTTGTGGATGAAGCCGGCGCAGCGGCTGGCCAGATTGACGAACTTGCCGACCAGGTCGGCGTTGACCCGCGCCACGAAGTCGCCGAGGTTCAGATCCAGATCCTCGATGCCGCCAGAGGATTTCGCGGCAAAGTAATAGCGTAGCGCCTCGGGACTCAGGCCCATGTCCAGATAGGTCCGGGCCAGCACGAAGGTGCCGCGCGATTTCGACATCTTGGCGCCATCGACGGTCAGGTAGCCGTTGACGTGGAGCCGGGTCGGCGGCCGGAAGCCGGCGCCGTGCAGCACCGCCGGCCAGAACAGGCCGTGGAAATTGACAATGTCCTTGCCGATGAAGTGATGCAGCTCGGCCGCGCTGTCGGGACGCAGGAACGCGTCGTAATCGATGCCCGTGCGCTGGCACAGCGTCTTGAAGCTGCACAGATAGCCGATCGGCGCATCCAGCCAGACATAGAAATACTTGCCGGGCGCGCCGGGGATCTCGAAGCCGAAGTAGGGCGCGTCGCGGGAGATGTCCCATGCCCGCAGCCCGCCATCGCCGTCGAGCCATTCCTGCAGCTTGGCCTTGACGCCGGGACGCATCGCGTCGCCCTGCAGCCATTGCCGCAGGAACGCTTCGAAGTGTCCGACCTCGAAGAAGAAATGCTCGGAATCGCGCATTTCCGGGCGTGCGCCGGAAATGATCGAATAGGGCTCCTTCAGGTCGGTTGGCGAATAGGTCGCGCCGCAGGCCTCGCAGTTGTCGCCGTACTGGTCCGCCGCCCCGCAGTTGGGGCAGATGCCCTTGATGTAGCGGTCGGGCAGGAACATGCCCTTGGCCGGGTCGTAGAACTGCGCCACATTGCGGCGGCTGATATGACCGGCCGCGTCGAGCCTGGCGTAGAACGCCTCGGTCAGCTCCCGGTTGACCGGCGAATGCGTCGAATCGTAGTGATCGAAATCGACCGAGAACGCGGCGAAATCGCGTTCATGCGAAGCCTGGATATTGGCGATGAAGGCTTCGGGCGTGACGCCGGCCTTCTCGGCCGCCAGCATGATCGGCGTACCGTGAGTGTCGTCGGCGCAGACGAAGTGCATCGTATCGCCACTCAGGCGCCGCGCGCGGACCCATATGTCGGCCTGGATGTAACCGACCAGATGGCCCAGATGCAGCTGGCCATTGGCGTAGGGAAGTGCGGTGGTGACCAGGGCGGTACGGCTCATGACGATAACCACGAAGGGAATTGCGCATTATCGCATGCGCCACCAGCGCTATCCGGTTCCGATGCGGGTCTGCGGGCCGGATACGGTATTGCGCGCATCCGGCCCGGACTTGCGGTGTGGCGCGCTGGATCAGTCGCGCTGCCAGGTCTGGGTACGGCAGATGAAGGCGATGCAGCCGGATACGTTCAAGCGGTCGCCACCAGCCTGCAGTTCGACTTTCGAGCGATAGGTCTTGCCATTGACCGGATCGAGGATGGTGCCGCCGCTCCACTTGCTGGCGCCATCGGGGCTGAGGTTCCACAGGATCGTCATGCCTTCGATGGGCTGGTTGTGGCGCCCGCCGTCGCATTCGCTGCAGACAGGGTGGGGACCGTGATCGGAGCGCAGTACCTGCAGCACCTTGCCGGACAGCGTGCCGTTGCTGGACTGGCTGATCTCGACGATCGATTTGACCTGTCCAGTGGCGTCGTCGATGGTCTTCCAGCGGCCGGTCGGTGAGTCGTTGGCGGCGGCCGCCATTGCCAGCATCAGCAGCGGCATGGCGACCAGGATGGCGATACCGGTTTTTTTCATGGTGGCTCTCCTGAGCATGAGGGATTGTGATTTCCGCACAGGGGGCGATACGGCGGAGCATGGTTCCCACACGTTATAGCGCATGGCCGCCGTGCCGAGGATAAAAAAGCCCCACCAATTGGTGGGGCTTGAAAACAGCATTGAACTGTGGTGACCCCGGATTACTTGCTGCCGCCGAAGTTGTAACGGATCTCGGCGTAGATCGCACGGCCGTACGGGTTGTAGAGCATGCTGTTGAACGGCTCGGTTTCATTGCCCGGGAAGTTGTGGGCCTGGCTGTCCGGCATCTTGTTGAGGACGTTGTTGACCAGCAACGACAGTTGCAGGTTGTCCAGAGCGCGGTAGTTGAAGCTCAGGTTGTACGTGGTGTACGGGCCCCACTTGCTGCCGCGGACGCCGTGGTCGTTGATGACCCCGTAGCCGTTGTAGTAGGCGACATAATTCGGCGTGCTGCCGATGTAGTTGGCATACGCCGTGGTCGTGAAGCGGTCGATCGCCCAAGCCACCGACAGGTCCGCACGGGTCTTGGCGTAGGCATCGTAGACCCACATGTTGTACGGATCGCGCAGCAGGTCGATTTCCGCCAGATCTTCTTCCGGAAGGACCGTGTGCTTCAGTTTGTTGGTGTAGTTGCCGTTGAACGCCAAGCTGCCGAAGCGGCCGATATCCCAGACGTAGTTGACGCTGGCGGTGATCGCTTCCAGCCTTTGCTGGGCGATGTTCATCTTCGGCGTGTACAGGCGGTCCACGTTGCCGGCGGCGTCACGGGTGACCCATGCCAAGGCGTTGCCGCAGCTGACCGGCGTATAGTTGGCTAGGCCATTGCGGCAGTTGTACTCGGCCAGCATCAGCGAATTGGTGCTCAACTGCTTGACTTCGTCCTCGATCTTCCAACTGTAATAGTCCAGCGACACCGACAGGTTGGGCAGCGGCGCCCAAACCACGCCCAGGTTCCAGACGTCGGCGGTGATCGGCTCCAGATCGCTGTTGCCGGATTGCTGGCCGAACGCAGTGACTCGGCAGCGGGTGCCGGTATTGCCTGGTGTATAACCGGCCTGGCCACATTGGTAGTAGTCGGTGACGCCGGTGTAGTAGCCGCTCAGGCCCTGGTAGACATCGGATAGCGACGGCGCGCGGAACGCGGTGCCGTACTTGCCGCGGAACAGCAGGCTCTCGATCGGACGGAACTCGACGCCCAGGCTGTAGGTGGGCTTGTCGATGGTGCTGCCGTCGACGCGGAAGGCATCGTAACGCGCGGAAGCGGTGACTGTCAGCTGGTCCAGGAACGGCATGCGCAGCTCGGCAGTGGCCGCGTAGCGGCTGCGATGGCCCGCGCCGCTGACCGCGGTGGTGCCCCACACTTCGGATTCCAGCGTGACCGGATCCTCGACCAGCCGGCGATCCGGGCTGTAGTCCCAGCCCTGGCTGCCGCCTTCCAGCACGAACGCGACGCCGGCGTCGCCGCCCGGCAGCGAGAACAGGCTGCCGTTGGTCAACTGACCGCGCAGCATGTTGTCCCAGGTCTTGCTCTCGGTGGTGGTGAAGCCGCTGAATTTGGCGAACTCCTCCGGCGTGATGCCCGTGTAGAACGCCGCATAGTCCGGGGCGAACACCGGATATTCGCCGTACACCGGATCCAGGCCCAGCTCCGGACCCAGCACGTTGTTCACGAAGTAATCGTCGACCGCGCTGGCCCAGCGCGCCCAGCCGCGCTCGGTGAGTTTGTACTCGGTACGGGTGAAGCTGACGTCATAATCCCAGTTGGCGCCGAAGCTGCCCTTGCCGCCGATGGCCACCATGTACGACTTGTTGCGGTCGGTGTTCATGATGTCGCGGTAGCCGTTGCCGCCGATGTCTTCTGGCGCGAAGGCGCGCTGCAGGTTGAGGAACTGGCCCAGGTTCTGGTCGTAGAACGCGCCGTACTTGGCGCTGGTGCCCCACCATGTGTAGCTGGAACCGGTGGCGTACTTGACCGACTCGTTGCTATACAGCAAGTCGCCATACAACTGGAAGTTGTCGCTGACGTCGAAGGTCGCGTGCGTATAGAGCTGGCCGCTGTCCTTCTTGTTCAGGATGGTGCGGTAACCCGCTGATTTCAGCGATCCGCAATACGCGGCGTTGTATTCCGTACGCGAATACATGCTGGTGGTACCGTCGAACTGGTCAGCGACATTGGCGCAGTTGTTCGGATCCAGGAACACGTAGTAGTCCGGGTTGGTGGAACTCAGCGTTGGGTCGTAGACCAGAAAATTGCGGCTGGCGACCGGATCGGTGTAACCATGCACGTTGGCCGTCCTGGTCAGGCTGCGCTGATAGCCCCAGATCGGGTTGCGCGATTCCCACTGCGCGTTGACCAGGACGTTCAGGCGGTCGTCGAAGCCGCTGAAGCCGTGGGCGATGCTGAGACGGATGCTGTTGCCGCCGCCTTCGGTGTAGGTGCCGCCGCGCACGGCGATGCTGCCGCCATCCATGCGGTCCTTCAGGATGATGTTGATGACGCCGGCGATCGCGTCGGAGCCGTACAGCGACGACTGGCCGCCCGGCAGGATTTCGATGCGTTCGACGATGTCGATCGGGATGCCGCTGATGTTGTTGAACGTATCGCTGCCGTTGTACAGCGCGGGATAGTTCGCCATCGGGCGGCCGTTGATCAGGTACTTGGTGTAACCCGGATCCAGGCCGAACATGCCGGAGGCTTCGGCGCCCTGGGTGAAGGAGGCGGAAGTCTGGCCGCCCTGCAGGCCGCCGGTGGTCATCGTGGACTGCTGCAGCACATCGGCGACGCTGGTGAAGCCGCGCATCTGGATGTCTTCGGCCGAGATCACCATCACCGGCTTGAAGTTTTCGATCTGGGTCTGCGGGATCAGCGAACCAGTGACCACAACCCGGTCGAGGTCGGTCGTGTTTTCTTGCGCGAGAGCGACACCGGCGGCTGGAACGATCAGGATCGCAAGCAGCGCCGTGCTCAGGCGGCTAAACTTAGGGACTGAGTTTCTTGCTGACATGGTTGGTCTCTATAAAAGAAAAGGTATTGGAAGACGTTTGGAATGTGCGGTTCCGCCGAAGCGGATCGCGGTGGAATAGCCAGAACGGACTGACTGTGTTCGTGGAAATTAACATAGCTTTAATATGAAAAACACCCTCTCATCAAATATTCACCCAAAAAACAGCGGGTTATGACGATCAAGCGAGACAGTTATGGCGAATTACGCTCCAGTTGATTCAAATTCCAGATGGTCTTGGTTGAATTCGATTGAAAATCCGGAAAGTGGGGTGAGCCTGTCTTCACCCAGGGCACGGTGGGAAACGGCAACCGGGGAGGGGACGGTTCGGCTCAGATTGGTGGTGGCCTACCCGGCGGATGGCCTGCGTGAAAGGTTATTGCCGGTGCTGGCATCACGACTGGCCGACTCGGGAGAAAGACTGGGCGCGCTGGAGATACGCCAGACCATCGCCGCGCATGTGACGCAGCCGGGGCCGGCGCAGATTCCCGGAGTCAAGAACGTCATCGTGGTCGGTTCCGGCAAGGGCGGAGTAGGCAAATCCACCACCACGGTCAATCTCGCGCTCGCACTGCGGCAAAAGGGCGCACGGGTCGGAATCCTCGACGCCGATGTCTATGGTCCCAGCATTCCGGCCATGCTCGGACTGTCCGGGCGTCCGCACAGCCCGGACGGAAAGTCGATCGAACCGATGCGCGCTTTCGGCGTCGAGGCGATGTCGATCGGTCTGCTGGTCGAGGCCGACGCCCCGATGATCTGGCGTGGTCCCATGGCGACATCCGCGCTGATGCAGTTGCTCAACGAGACGCGCTGGGGCGAGCTGGACTATCTGTTGCTGGACCTGCCGCCGGGAACCGGCGACATCCAGCTGACTCTCGCGCAGAAGATTCCGGTGGCCGGGGCGGTCATCGTCACCACGCCGCAGGATATCGCCACTCTGGATGCGAGAAAGGCGTTGAAGATGTTCGAAAAGGTGCAGGTCCCGGTGCTGGGCATCGTCGAGAACATGGCGGTCCACGTCTGTTCCAGCTGCGGTCATGCCGAACATCTGTTCGGCGAGGGCGGCGCGCAGGCGATGGCGGAACAGTACGGCGTACCACTGCTCGGTTCGTTACCGCTGGACATCGGCATCCGTCGGCAGGGCGATGCGGGTCGGCCGGTGGTGGTGGCGATGCCGGATTCCGCGGCGGCGGCGGCATACCGCAAGACGGCCATGATGCTGGGCGTGGCGCTCGCCGAGCGGCCCAGGGCGCTGACAGCCATATCTTCCTCGCTGCTTTGAAGCCGTTAGAATCGCACCGGCGGATCGGCGCGAGGATGCCGGTTTCGTTCCCGGAACCGGGCGCCGCTGGCGCCGGCAAACCGTTGTCGCCATCTGGCGGCGATCGCTGTCACCCTTCCGTGCCGGCGGTCGATGCCACTTTCCTTCGCATATCGTCAGGAATAACGCATGAGCATCAAGAGTGATCGCTGGATTCGCCGCATGGCCGAGCAGACCCGCATGATCGAACCCTTCGAGTCCGCGCAGGTCAAGCAGGCCAATGGCGGACGCATCGTCAGTTACGGCACTTCCAGCTATGGCTACGATGTCCGCTGCTCGCGCGAGTTCAAGATCTTCACCAACATCAACTCCACCATCGTCGACCCGAAGAACTTCGACAGCGGCAGCTTCGTCGATGTGGAATCGGATGTCTGCATCATTCCGCCCAACAGTTTCGCTCTGGCGCGCACGGTCGAGTTCTTTCGCATTCCGCGCAATGTGCTGGTGGTCTGTCTGGGCAAGAGCACCTATGCCCGCTGCGGCATCATCGTCAACGTGACCCCGCTGGAGCCGGAATGGGAAGGGCACGTCACGCTGGAGTTCAGCAACACCACGCCGCTGCCGGCCAAGATCTATGCGGGCGAAGGCGTGGCGCAGATGCTGTTCTTCGAATCGGACGAGGTCTGCGAGACCAGTTACAAGGATCGTAGCGGCAAATACCAGGGCCAGATCGGCGTGACCTTGCCCAAGACCTGAGTATCGCCACGGGGCGCGTCTGATGATGATGGATTCCAACCCCTAGGGCGTGTCATCAATTGAGCAGGATGACAGAGGCAATCCAGTAGATCGCGCCAAGGAAGTTGTCGGCAGTCTTGTCGTGGCGGGTGGCAATTTGCGCATATGGATCGTGGACATGGCCGGGAAAATGTCCACCCCCATGGATCTGCTCCTCAAACGGTATCTGCTGGCCTATGCGGTCATGAGGCTGCCGGTCGTCGGATGGATCGCGTTCCTGGCCTATGCCCTGTGCATTTTCCGGCGCGACCGGCGCTGCCTGCACGATCTGATCGCCGGAATCCGCGTCGTGCGGTGACCGGTCACTTCCCGCGACCGAACAGCATGCCGGCGCCGACCGCGATCAGGATCGCCGGCCACCAGGTGCTGACCAGCTTGCTCAGACTCACCGTGGTCCAGCCCAGGTTGTTGGCCAGCAGTATCGCGCCGACCAGGATCAGGACCACCGCGAGGATGTAGTTGGATTTCATTGGAATGTCCGGCAAGGAGGCGGCCCATCCTATACGTTGCCGTAGGCATTGGATACCGGCAGTTAGGTATTGACATCCGGAGTATCGCCGGCCTAATTTCGAAGGTCCAAGGGGTTCGCGTGATGCATGCATGGGCAACGGAGGGATCGGATCGTGAGATTTTTTGCCGCACTGCTGCTGTTCGGTTTTTGCTTTCCATGTTGGGCGGGGTCCGCGCCATCGGTGACCCGGAACGGGGCCGCGACGGAACAGGCATTCAAACAGACGTTGCAAAAGCTGATTCGCGCCTTCAATGCCAAGGACAGCGCCGCGATCAACCGGCTGGTGCATCCACAGATCGGTATCTATGTGCTTTACCGAACCGGCATCCCGCCGATTTCGGTGAGGGTGGACCGCCTCTGTCTGCAAGAGCGGGAAAGCGATTGCGAAATGAATTTTCTGATGGGCGGTGACATTCCCGATTTCGTTTCCATGCAATGGCAGAACCAGCAGCTCGATACCGATCCTGTGTCCCGTTCGGGACGTATTACCGAGGATGATCTGTGCGATATGGACAGCATGGAGCCGGGCTTGTATATCGACACGCAGAAACCTGGAGCGATTCTGTCCGACAGGTGGCGCAAGGGGATCGAAATGTTGTACTCGCCTATGACCAAGGAATGGCAACAGGCGATGGCGTGGTTCGAGAGGGAGTCGGACGTAGTCGATCGCTTCGATGACAGCAGCCGTCATGTCACCCTCCTCTGGAGGGAGAACGGGGATGAACATTCCTGGACCGAAGCCTTCGTGTGTTATTTGAGCATGATCGACGGCGTCTGGTATCTGACCGTGCTCGACTATGCTTCGCCGGATTGCAGCGCTTGACCGGTTGCCGAATCTGGCCGGAAACGCCGCTCCCCGGTTGAAGCAAACAGGACTGCCACGCGGCCGGGCGATGCGGAATGCCGGTCTATCGCAGGCGTTGTCGCCAGTATTCGGTGCGGGCGGACAACGCATCGGTTTCATACACTTGCGCCTTCCCATTGCCCCAGACAGGACCGGGCCAGGCCGGATCCCTCTCGTGGCGGCCGATCAGATGGATATGCAACTGCCGGACGATATTGCCCAACGCGCCGAGATTGAGTTTCCGCACTCCGGGCTCGTTCCGCAGCAATGCCGAAACGCGGTTGATCTCAGCCAGCAGCAATCGCTGCTGGCCGCCGTCCAGATCGATCCATTCGACGGCATCGGCGACGCGGGGTACCAGCAACAGCCAGGGAAAGCGCCGGTCGTTCATCAGCCGCACCTGCGACAGTGGTCCATCGGCGATGAAGACGCTGTCGGCCTGCAGGCGCGGGTCGGGTGCGAACGCGCTCATCCGATATGCTCGGCGAAAAATGCCAGGGTGCGTTGCAAAGCCAATGTGGCGCTATCCGCGTCATAGGCCTTGGGATCGACATCGCGATTGAACGCATGTCCGGCCGGATAGGCATAGGTCTGCATCTGCGGCAGTTTTTGCCGATGCTGCCGCACCGCCTCCATCGGGATCGATGTGTCCTTTTCGCCGAAATGGAACATCACCGGCGCTTGCGGCGGCTCGTCCAGGAAAGCGGCATTGCGCGCGCCGTAATAGCTGACCGACGGCAGACCGAGCCGTGCCGCCGCCAGCAAGGCGACGGTGCCGCCCCAGCAGTAGCCGACGGTGCCGACCTTGCCGAAAGCCTCCAGACGATCGCGCGCCGCGGCCACGATCCGCAGCGCGGCATCGAACCCGAGCTTGCCGATCAATTCGCGGCCCTCGGCGAATCCGGCCTCGCCATAGCCCAGTTCCACATTCTTGCGCACCGGATCGAAAAAGGCCGGAGCGAGCGCCGCGTATCCCGCGGCGGCATAACCATCGGCCACGGCGCGGATATGCCCGTTGACGCCGAATATCTCCTGGATCACGACCAGACCGCCGCGCGGCTTGGTGGCGGGGGTGGCTTCCCAGGCGGAGACGGGGCCTTGCGGCGTATCGAGGGTGATCCAATGGGACATGCGGTCATTCCTGATGGGTGACGGCGCATTATCTGCCGTTGCCGGCAAGGAAGGGTTAACTGCTTCGCGTGCTGGCCTGCGGGCGAGGTGGGCGAGGATCACAACGGTATAATCGCCGGCACTGCGCAGTCGCGCCTTTTCCCGCGTTTCCGAGTCGCCTTCTTCATGTCTCCATCGAACCCCAAAGTCGGTTTCGTCAGCCTTGGTTGCCCCAAGGCCCTGGTCGATTCCGAACGGATCCTCACCCAGTTGAAAGTCGAGGGCTACGACATCGTGCCGCGCTATGACGATGCCGATGTGGTGGTGGTCAATACCTGCGGTTTCATCGACTCGGCGGTGGCCGAATCATTGGACGCAATCGGCGAGGCGCTGGCGGAGAACGGCAAGGTCATCGTGACCGGATGCCTGGGCAAGCGGCCGGAGCAGATCCGCGGCGCCTATCCCGGCGTACTGGCGATCAGCGGGCCGCAGGATTATCAGAGCGTGATGCAGGCGGTGCATGAAGCGGCGCCGCCGCAGCACGATCCGTTCCTGGATCTGGTCCCGGACTACGGATTGAAGCTGACGCCCAGGCATTACGCCTATCTGAAGATATCCGAGGGCTGCAATCACCGTTGCAGCTTCTGCATCATTCCTTCGATGCGCGGCGATCTGGTGTCACGACCGGTCGACGAAGTGCTGCGCGAGGCCGAGCGGCTGGTGAAGGGCGGAGTGAAGGAGCTGCTGGTCGTTTCCCAGGACACCTCGGCCTATGGCGTGGATCTGCAATACGCCGAACGCGAATGGCATGGGAAAAGCCATGCCACGCGAATGAAAGCCCTGTGCGAGGGACTGGCCGAGCTGGATGTCTGGGTGCGTCTGCATTACGTGTATCCGTACCCGCACGTGGATGAAATCATTCCGCTGATGGCCGAAGGCAAGCTGCTGCCGTATCTGGATATCCCGTTCCAGCATGCCAGTCCGCGCGTTCTCAGGCTGATGAAGCGGCCGGGAGCGGTCGACAAGACGCTGGAACGCATCCAGCGTTGGCGCGATATCTGTCCGGAGATCACGCTCCGCTCCACTTTCATCGTCGGCTTCCCGGGCGAGACCGAAGCGGAGTTCGAGGAACTGCTGGATTTCCTCGACCAGGCGCAACTGGATCGCGTCGGCGCGTTCGCTTATTCGCCGGTCGAAGGCGCGGCGGCCAACGCCTTGCCGGACGCGGTGCCCGAGGCGATCAAACAGGAACGCCTGGAACGTTTCATGGCGCGGCAGGCGGAAATTTCCGGGGCCAAACTCGCCGACAAGGTGGGGACGGTGCAGCGCTGTCTGGTCGATCTGATCGACGGTGAGCTGGCGATCGCGCGCTCCATGGCCGATGCGCCGGAAATCGATGGTATGGTGCAGATCCAGAACGGGTTCGAAGCCCGGCTCAAGCCGGGAGAGTTCGTCGACGTGACGATCATGGGCAGCGACGAATATGATTTGTATGGAGAGGTGGAAGAGGATTAGGCTGCATTGGCGGAGCGGTGGGCGTCGGCTGAATCACGCCGCTCGTTGCCGCCGGAAAATCGATGCCCGCCGTGGTGATTTTCAGTGGTGATTTTCATCGGAATCGAAATCCAGCGATAAGAAGGGGAGGGAATTATGCGTGGCTTGATGATGTCCTGGCTGGGGCTGGGATTGAGTGGCCTGTTGGTTTCGGCACAGGCGCGGGAACCCGTGCCGGATCGATTGAGCGGTACCTACCGCGTCGTCGGCCTGGAGGCTTTCTGGGATGGAAATGGCGCACCCGAGAGGCTGCCGGAGGACCATGCGCAGATGCTGGCGGCTCTGAAGGCTTGCCGGGTTCATGTGGCGGCGGCTGACGAGGAAAGCTGGCGCTACCGGATGGAATGCGATGAGGCGGGCGGGAACGATGTCGTTCATGATGTCGGCCTGGAGCGCTGGCAAGGGATGAGCGCGGCCGAGGTATTCGCGGAAGTCGCCCTCGGTCCGGGAGATCAATGCGGCGTGGGCTTCCTGGTTTTCTGTGCCGCCGAACCCGGCAAGCCGGTCTTCGACGCGGGACGGAACATGCAGATAGGCCTGGTTCCTTCGAATGGCTATTTCGTCGTCAATCCGAACAGTGGAATCGTCGAGTTGCGGCGGACCGGACGTTGATCGGCCCTGTGCACCGGTTGCATCCGCGTTCCTGTCGCGGATGCGAAGGGCGGCGCGGATTCGGGGCATGGTGCGCCTGCGGGGAAGTTTCGGTGATTGCTTGTCCGTCGATATGGGGTCGAGGATGATATGAAAAACGCATTCTGGGTGGCGGTATTGATCGCGGCGAGCCTGCCGGTGCAGCGCCTTGCCCAGGCTTCCACGCCAGACTTGCTGAGCGGCGCCTATCGCCCTGTGGGCCTGCAACTGGGACGGGACCGCAATGCGGATGGAAGCTGGAACCACTCCCCGGAATATCAGGTGGTGGATGAAGCGCGCCGTCTGTATCTGCATGTCGGTGCCGATGGTCCCGATCGCTGGATCGCCTGGATCGAGGAGGACGGTCGGTCGGGCGATAACAGATTGACGTTGCGGGAAGTGAGTGCGGCAACCACGGCGGAAATCGTGCGGGAATGGAACACGATGAAATCCGGCGCGAGCGCATCTTCGGCGCAGTGCGCCGCCACAGCCACCGTGATGGTCTGTTGTATCGCCACTGCGCCGGACGATGCCTCGCAGTCCGATGAGCGGCCGCCGCCGGATCCGTCATCGGTCCACTACGTGATGATCGTCCTCGACGAGGGCTATTACGATCTGAAGCGTCTGGACGATGTTTCCGTCCCGGATTGAAGCGGCTCCCCGTCGTGGCATGACGGGGTTGCGTACCCGACCGCGATGATGGCGAAACGATGCGGCCCGCTCGGCAATTGCGCTTCGAACTCGTCATCGAGCCGTTTCTTCAGCATGCTCCGGGCCAGCGGCGAATCGATGCTGATCCAGCCGAGCGCGGCGTCGGTCTCGTCCGGCCCCACGATGCGGTAGCGCGTGGTTTCGCCATTCTCGATGTTCTCCAGTTCCACGAATGCGCCGAAGAACACGGCACTCGCGTCGGCGGGCCGGGTATCCACCACGCGCAGCGCCTCCAGCCGCCTGCTCAGGTAACGCACGCGGCGATCGATCTCGCCGAGCTGTTTCTTGCGATAGGTGTACTCGGCGTTCTCCGAACGATCGCCTTCGGCGGCCGCTGCCGCCAGCGCCTTGACCACGTCCGGCCGCCGCAACCGCCACAGTTCGTCCAGCTCCCGCTTGAGGCGGACATGCCCTTCGGAAGTGATCAGCGCGGTACTTTTTTCGGCAGGGGGACGCCAGCGGGACATGATGGCAACAATGACGGAAAACGGAGGGAATGCCGACGGAATCGGAAGCTGCTTATTGTAGCCGCCGGTGCGTAGGCCGGATTCAATGCCGGCCGGACCAATGATGCCAGATCAGGTTCACCGCCATCGCCAGCGTGACGATGAGAAATACCGGATGGATGAACCTGGAGCCGGCATCGATGGCGATGCGCGATCCGATGAAGGAGCCGAGCATCAAAGCGGCGCCCATCGACAGTCCCAGCGCCCAGTCCACATTGCCGCCGCCGATGAACACGGTCAGCGCCGCCGCCGCGCTGACCAGACTCATCACCCTGGCGACACCGCTTGCATGCAGCAGGTCCAGCGGATACAGCAGCAGCGAGGAGACGGTCCAGAAGGTGCCTGTTCCGGCGCCGATGATGCCATCGTAGAACCCGAGCACGCCGCCTTGCGGCCACTGCCGCCAGCGGTGGGTGATCTGGCCGGCATCGGGCGGACTGCGCGGTGACCGGTCGATCAGCATATAGGCACCGCAGAGCAGGACGATGATCGGCAATATCCTGTTCAACCATTCCGGCGCAATCCAATGCACGGTTGCCGCGCCGGCCAATGCGCCGGCCACGGTGGCGAGGATGCCGTTGCGCCACTGCGAAGGCCTGAACAGTCCGCGGCGGTAGAAGGCGGTACTGGAGACCAGCGAACTGAAGGACAGCCCCAGCTTGTTGGTGCCCAGCGCCAGGTGCGGCGGAATGCCGGCGGTCAGCAGGGCGGGAATGGTCAGCAGTCCGCCACCGCCCGCGATGGCGTCGATGAAACCGGCCAGGAATGCGACCGCCGCGAGAATCGCGATGGTCGGAATGCTCAACGTCGGTTCAAAAGGCATGGCGGCTCGGTCAGACAGGAAGGTTGTGCAGGCAATGTTCGGGAAGCCGTCGATTTTGCGATTCCCTGTCTACGGTTGCCGGATCCGCGAACCGTCACCGTGTCGTCGACGCAATGTTCGCGCCCACCATGAACGCCGTGCGCAGATGTCTGTCCCAGTGGGCCTGTCTGGCCTGGAGATCATGTTTCGCGGTGGAATCCAGTATGACGAAATCCCTGGTTTTCACGCGATCGTGCATTCTGTCTTCGAGCATGACCGTTTTCATTGCGTCCGTTTGGCCATGCTCGTCCAGGTGTCCGCGGTCGCGCCCGGCAATGCAGATGACCAGGCCTTTTTCGAGTTGTTTCATGCCGCGTTGCGGTCCGTACGCGAAACCGTATGTCCAGACCCGATCGAACCAACCGACCAGTTTTGCCGGAGCTTCGGTCCAGAACACGGGGTATATGAAGACGATGGCATCGCTGCGGTTGATTTTTTCCTGTTCCGCGAGCACGTCGCACGGAACGGGCAGGTCCAGGCGATAGTGGGACTCCCTGCGGTATTCCTCTTCCGTCATATCGGTCCGGAAATCCATCGCGTACAGATCGGAAACCACGTGGCGGTGTCCGGCGCTGTCCAGCCCTTCGAGAAAACCGAGCAAGGCACGATGGGTGAAGGAGTCTTTGCTCGGGTGGGCGTACACGATGAATATGTTCATTTCCCTATCGCTCGGTAATTTCTGTCCGGGGGTGGCTCATACGCGGTATCCGAGCTTCTGGAATCGTTTCTCCAGGGATCGGCGCGTTTCCAGGTCGTCGCAGTAGCGCAGCATTTCCTGCAGCGTGGGGCCGATATCCGCGTATTGCGGCGCATCGCCGCGATGCGGCATATGTTCGGCCGCCAGCGTTGCCCATTCCGGGGCGAGGATGTGGCGCGGCCAGGCACGGATCGAATTCATCAGCAGCGCCAGCGCCAGCCGGGTCTGGCCCAGGCCGATGGCGCGGTTTGCGTATGGCATCGTCAGCTCGGGATCGGCCAGCGTGAAGCCGGGTTCCATGTCCAGGCATTCGCGCAGCAGGCTCAATCCGCGCCGTTCCTGGTTGTCCATGGCGAGCAGGCCCAGATAGACCGGCGCGTGCTTCAGCAGCGCCTCGCGATCGCCGGTTGCGCGCAGACATTGCAGATAGTCCGCATGAAAATCGATGGAGGCCGAATGTGCGCTCAGGTATTGTCGCAACAGTTCAGCCGCCGCGGCCGGGTCGCCTTGCTCGTGCAATTGCCCGGCTCGCTGTCGCAGGCTCGCCTCATGGTCGCCCGCGCGCACCAGCGTATCGGCCGGGGCGGTGGGAGACAGTTTGAATGCGGCATGATTCTGGTAGATCAGATATCCCATCAAATGGAAAATCATAATCAGGGTCCCGATCAATACCACTTTGAATACGATGTCGACGGGCAGGTAGTAGTAGCCCCATGCGAAAGACGCCATACTGTTCAAGACGGTCAGCGCGCACAATGCGATCAGCATGAGCCACAGCATCAGATAGGCGCCGCCGAGACGGCGCACGATACCCAGCCAGGTGGCGGGCCTGAGTGCGAATCGCAGGTTGCCATCCATCGCCAGCGACATGGCCACCGCTGGCAGCAACAGGACGGCGGGCGCGACCAGCGCGAACGCGAGACGCGGATGGCCGAAGACCAGCAACAGTACCCAGACGATGGAAAAAACCAGCTGCAATCCCAGAAAGTGCCATACCGCGCCATTGCCCACATTGAGTGCGCGTTCGGGAGGCTGCAGATGGCCGTGCGCGGTACGGTTCAGGCACTCGAAGACGTATTTCCACACCGCGAACCAGAACAGCGCGCTCATCAGCAAGCCGATGGCGGGCAGATGACTCAGCAGGCTGAACAACGCCATGGCGATCGCGTTGGTCAGCGCCTTCTCGCGCAACGGATAGCGCAGGGTCTCCGTCCACCGCTTCTGGTACGGCGTTATCGCCGTTTGCCGCGCGCGGACGGCGGAAGGCGGCGTGCTCATTGCTTGCCGCCGAAGATGCTCCCCAGGATGCCGCGGACGATCTGGTTGCCGAGTTTGGCGCCGGTGGTGCGCGCCGTCTGCTTGGCCATGGTTTCGATGACGCCCTGGCGGCGCTTGGTGCCGAACAGCGTGTCCTTGATCATCTGCCCGAAACCGCCTTCCTCCTCGTCCTTGGCCTTGGGCACGCCCGCTTTCTGCACTGCGGCCCGAGCGCGTTGCGCGAGCATTTCGGCGGCCGATTCACGGTTGATGGCCTGGTCGTACCGATGTCCGACCGGGCTGCCGGCGCGGACCTGGCTGCGCTCGTTTCCGCTGATCGCGCCCATCCGGCAGCGCGGCGGCGCGATCAGGGTCTGTTGCACCGGCGATGGGATGCCCTTGTCCTGCAGCGTCGAAACCAGCGCTTCGCCGGTACCCAACTGCGACAGGGTTTTCGCCACATCCAGCTTGGGATTGGCGACGAAGGTCTCGGCCGCGGTCTTGACCGCTTTCTGGTCGCGTGGAGTGAAAGCGCGCAGGGCATGCTGCACGCGATTGCCCAACTGGCCGAGGATGTTATTCGGCACGTCGTCGGGGAACTGCGAGCAGAAATACACGCCTGCGCCCTTGGAGCGGATCAGCCGCACCACCTGCTCGATGCGCTGCACCAGCGAAGCCGAGGCATCGTCGAACAGCAGATGCGCTTCGTCGAAAACGAATACCAGCTTGGGTTTTTCCAGATCGCCGACCTCGGGCAGCGTCTCGAACAATTGGGACAGCATCCACAGCAGGAAGGTCGAATACAGCCTCGGCTTGAGCACCAGCTGATCGGCGGCCAGGATCGAGATGATGCCGCGGCCGTTATGGTCGATGCGCATGATGTCGCTCAGGTCCAGCGCCGGTTCGCCGAAGAAGCCCTCGCCGCCATCCTGGGACAGGCGCAGAACCGCGCGTTGGATCGCGGCGACCGATTGCGCGCTGATCAGGCCGTACCGGGTGGAGATGTCCTTGCGTTCCTCGGCGGCCAGGTTCAGCAGTGCGCGCAGATCATCCAGGTCCAGCAGCAGCAGGCCACGGTCGTCGGAGAGCTTGAAGATGATGTCGAGCACGCCGGTCTGCGCATCGTTGAGCTCCAGCACGCGCGCGAGCAGGGTCGGCCCCATTTCGCTGACGGTGGTACGCAGCGGATGTCCGAGCTTCGCGTACAGATCCCAGAAAATGACGGGAGACGCTTCCGGCGCGTAATCGGCCACGCCTGTCTCGCGGGCGCGGGCGTGGATCTCCTCGTCGCCGCTGCCGGGCATTGCCAGGCCGGCCACATCGCCCTTGACATCGGTCATGAAAACCGGGATGCCCAGCCGGGAAAAACCCTCGGCCAGCGTGGTCAGCGTGACCGTCTTGCCGGTTCCCGTGGCGCCGGCCACGAGGCCGTGACGGTTGCCAAAGCGCGGCAAAAGCTGGACGGGCACATCATCGGTAATGCCTTTGCCAAGCAGAATGGGATCCATACGCGCCTCCGGAAACGGCGCTGGGATTCTACCTCGCAGTCCCCCCGGACCACCAACCGAGCTTGCCCGGGATAGACGGCACGGCTACGCTTGCCGGATTCAATTCCAGCCAGTTACAACCGAATGCCCAGTTTGCAGTACGTTTCCCGCGTCCTTTCGTTTTCCCTTGCCATCGGATTGTCGCTGTCGTTGTTTCCAGCCCAGGCGCAACGTGTCTCCGCCCGCGACCGGACCGCGATCGAAGCCCTGAACGGGCGCATGGCCGCCGCCGAGCAGCGCTATCGCAATGCCCTGGTACGGGTGGGCAACAACGATCCCAGGGGCGTGCAGGAGAGCAACGCGGCACTGGAAGACATGGAAGATGTCATGGCCGATTGCGCCAGGCAGCGGCATTGCCCGGTCTCGGACCTGCTGGCCACGTACAAGCGCCTGCTGAAGACCGAAATCGACAATCGCGGACGCGATTCCGGCGGGTTCGAAGAGGAGGACGAACTGCTTGCCGTGGATTCCGACCACGATCTGGCCGCCGACGGCAATCTCCCGGAAGCGTTGCGCGCGGCGGCGATCTACAACGACCAGCGGCACGCCTTCGACCGCATGGTCGAATACAACCCGGCGATCCAGGCCGGTATCCGCCGCTGGTTGACCGATATGCGGCCGTCGCTGATGAACAGCTACGAGAACTACCAGAACCTGCGTTCGATCATGTGGCCGCGCTGGGAACAGGCGGGCCTGCCCGAAGCGTTGCTGTTCGGGATCATGGCCAAGGAGTCCAACGGCCGCGTGCATGCCGCCTCGCGCAGCGGCGCGGCCGGATTGATGCAGTTCATGCCGGCGACCGGTCGCCGTTTCGGCATGGGACCCGATGGAACCGGATTCGACACCCGCTACGATCCGGATGCGTCGGCTGTGGCCAGCGCCGCCTACATCAATGAGCGCATGGGCGAGCTGAACCGCAACATCGAATATGCGCTGGCCGGCTACAACGGCGGCGAGGGCCGCGCCCTGCGCATGTTCAACCAGTCCGGCGGCGCCAGCTTCTGGACGCAGTCGGTCTACGAGCAGTTCCCGGCCGAGACCAAGGACTATGTGCCGATGGTGATCGCGGCGGCGTGGCTGTTCCTGCACCCGCGCCAGTACGGCATCGAGTTCCCGCGCGTCAACGTGCAACCGGCCACGCTGCGCCTGGCCAGACAGACCTCCATCTACGAGCTGACCATCTGCCTCGGCAATGCCGGCACGCGCGATGGCTACATGCGCACGCTGCGCAACCTCAATCCCCGCTACGAGGCGGATGCCTGGATTCCCGCCGGCACCCAGCTCAATGCCAACAACCGCATCGTCAGTCTCTACAACCGTCATTGCGTCAACGGTCAGCGGGCGGAACTGGCGCGCACGCTGATGGCTGCCGATATCAGTGCGGCACTGATACGGCCGACACCGCTCAGCGGCAGTGTCGCGGTCGGCGATGCGACTTCGGTGCAGCAGGAGGTCCCGGCTCCGCCCGCGCCGGCCAGGTCCGAACCGGCGTCGCGCGCGCGTGCTTACCGGGTCGTGCGGGGCGATACGCTGGGCGGCATTGCGCAGCGGTTCCAGTGCAATCTGAACCAGTTGGCTCGCGCCAATGGTCTGCGCGGCCCGCGCTATCACGTCAATGTAGGCCAGACCATCCGTTTGCAGGGATGCAGAAGATAGACAGCGGTCACGTCCCGGCATGACCGGTTGGTTCTTTGCGCTGTTACGCGGCCGCCCCGGTTCGGGGCCGGGTTCGTGATGCGCCGCTTTGATCCGGCGTTACCCTTTTTCTGGCATATTCGGGCCAATGGTATTGGCGGCCCGATGGATTCGGCTCGGGCCGGCCAGCGGCGCCTGTCGCCCAAGTTGCGGTGATGCCAGGGTCATTCGGCCGGCGGAAAACGGCTTCAATGGGATGAGCGTTCCTGCGTGAAGGGCTACTCGAAAACCGTAATGATCGTTGTCGCCGGCATAGTCCTGGCGGCATCGTTCTGGTACAGCAACGGCTGGCTGCAGTTGTCCGCGGGCCTGTGCATCTTCCTGTTCGGCATGCAGTGCCTGGAGGAAGGGTTGCGCCTGCTGGCCGGCGGCAAGCTGGAGCAGATGCTGGGCCGCAGCACCTCGACGCCGCGCAAGAGCCTGCTGTTCGGCATCGGCGCCACCATGCTGATGCAGTCGAGCACGCTGGTATCGCTGCTGGCGATCGCTTTCATCAGCGCGGGCCTGATCAAGCTCACTGCCGGTATCGCGATCCTGCTCGGCATCAACCTCGGTGCGACCAGTGGCATCTGGCTGCTGGCGATGGCCGGGCAGGGCTTCAACCTGAATTCGGTCGCATTGCCGCTGGTGGTGTTCGGCGTACTGGCCGGCTTCCTCGGCGATCGCGGCAAGGCTGTCGGCCGCATGGTGCTGGGCGTCGCCTTCATCCTGCTCGGCATCGATCAGATCAAGTACGGTTTTTCCGATTTCACCTATGGCGTCGATTTCACGCAATACCAGATCGCCGGTTGGAAAGGGATACTCTTTTTCATCGGCATCGGCATGGCCGTCACCGTGGTGCTGCAATCCAGCCATGCCACGCTGATGCTGGTGCTGACCGCATTGGCGGCGGGGCAACTGGAGCTGATGCAGGGGTTCGCATTGGCGATCGGCTCCAACGTCGGCAGCAGCGTCACCACGGCGCTGGTCGGTGCGCTGGGCGGCAACCGCAACGGACAGCGGCTGGCGCTGGCGCATGTGATCTTCAATGTGATTACGGCGGCGCTGGCAACGGCACTGTTGACGCCATTGGCATGGGTGGTGCAGGGCCTGACCGGTCTGGTGAGGCTGGGCGGCAACGAACTGATCCAGCTGGCGCTGTTCCATTCGCTGATCAACGGCATGGGCGTGATGCTGTTCTGGCCTTTGCAGGGCGGGCTGGCGCGTTTGCTGAAATGGGTATTGCCCGATCGCAGGGAACCGGAAGTGCTGATCGCCGAGGCCGCGGCGGACGAATCGCCGGAACGCATCGGTGCGCGCTACCTGACCGGCAACGCGGCGCAGTCGGCCGACAGCGCCGCGGTGGCAATGGTGGAGGAGCTGAAGCATCTTGGACGTCTGTCCATCGAGATCGTCTGCCATGCGCTGTATCTGCCGATGCGCCAGGTCACGCAGCCGCAGATCGACGATGAACTGGTCCGCGCCGCGCCGGAGCGCGAGTACCGTGCTGTCGAGGATCTGTACCAGCGCTATATCAAGGGCGTGTACGCCGACATCCTCAGTTTCATGGGACGGCTGGACGTGCCTCTCGACGAACAGCACCAGCAGTTCGGGATCAACTGCCAGATGGCGGCGCTGCAACTGGTGGACGCGGTGAAGGATGCGGAAAATCTGCAGAAGAATCTCGGGGATTACCTGCGCAGGGAGGAATCGGCCGCCCGCCGGTTCTATGTCGAGCTGCGCATCCACATGCTGCGGATGTTGCGCGAAATATACGAGCTGGGACGCCTCGATGTGCCTGATGATGCCTGGATCGCCAGATCGCAGATCATGGACGAGGATATGCGCGGATTCGAACAGGCATTCCGCGAAAGACTGTTCGTGGCGGTACGCACGCAGCAACTGGACGGCATCCAGATGAGCTCGTTGATGAACGACATCAGTTTCGCCAGTCGCATCATCCAGAGCCTCAGGAACGTGCTGATGCTGAGCCAGGGCGAAGGCAACGGGATGTTCCATGATCTGCGGCGCATGACCCGCAGTGATGACGAATATCTGATCGACACGGAGTGAATGCTGGCGGTTGCCGGTCTTGTACCGGATCGAGCCTAGCGGCCGTCCGTTACGGGCGTAGCGGCCGTGGCGGGAAGTTCGGCCAGTAGCGGAATCTGGTCTTCGTTGCCAGGGAATCTGTTCGGGCAGCGTGGGCCGCCAGTAGATATGTTCCACGGCAACCATGCGCCCTTTATCGGGTGGATCCTCCGGCATCCGGTTGCGGACGGTCGGATCGGCGCCACGCTGCAGCAGCCACCAGACCCGGTCGAAGGCGCCACGTTCGCTATACCAAATAACGGGAGTATCGGTTAAACCGTAAACTGAGGCATTGATATCGGCGCCGCGCTCGATCAGCAACTGGATGTTCTGCCACTGGTTCTGGCTGATAAGCGCCTGAAACAGCAGGGTTTCATCATTGGAGTTGAGCGTGTTGGGATCGCCACCATGGTCCAGCAGAAGTTCCAGATAGCGGGGATCTTCCATCGCCGCGGCAAAAACCATGGCGTTATTGTGATGGACGGGCTCGGGTTTACCGGTAAAGGGATTGATTTCCTGATCGGTCCGGCGGGCGTTGGGATCGGCACCGTTTTCGAGCATGGCGCGCAGGCTGTCCAGGCGCTCGGCGCGCAGGGGCCAGGCGAGCAGCGGTACGCCCCCAGTGGAGAAAATCGTGTCCGGATCGACGCCCTCCTCTTGCATCAGCCGGTTGATGCGGCGGATATCGCCGTTCTCGGCGGCGACCGCCAGTGCCAGCGCCTTGCCTTCGAAATAGCGTTGCGCGCCGAGGCGGGAAGCCTGCGGGCCGGCTTGCAGGCAGCCGGCCAGCAGCAGGACGGCCAGCAAACCCGCGATCGGCCAGGATTGTTGCCGTAAAACCCGAGTCAGTGCCATCCCCGTCTCCCGCAGCATGCAAAAAGTTCCATTACCGGATCAAGCCTAGCGGCCGTCCGTTACGGGCGTAGCGGCCGTGGCGGGAAGTTCGGCCAGTAGCGGAATCTGGTCTTCGTTTTCGTAGGGCAGGTGGGCATGTTGCCGATCTTTGCGCAAAGCCTCGGTCATCGGCGGCCTGGAGATGCCGCGGTCGATCAGCCATTGCTGGCATTGGCGTTGCCAAGGGATCTGTTCGGGCAGCGTGGGCCGCCAGTAGATATGTTCCACGGCGACCATGCGTCCCTGGTCGGGCGGATCTTCCGGCATCCGGCTACGCACGGTCGGATCGGCGCCATGCTGCAGCAGCCACCAGACCCGGTCGAAGGCGCCGCGAGTGCTGTACCAAGTGATCGGGGTATTAACTAAGCCATAAGCGTGGGCATTGATATCGGCGCCGCGCTTGATCAGCAACTGGATATTCTGCCATTGATTCTGGCTGATAAGTGCTTGGAATAATAGGGTTTCATTACTGACATTGCGAGTATTGGGATCGCCGCCGTAGTCCAACAGAAGTTCCAGATAGCGGGAGTCCTCCATCGCCGCGGCGAAGACCATGGCATTATTACGGGAGCGGGATTCAGTCTTGCCGCTAAGCGGGCTGGTGAACTCATCGACCCGGTGCGCATTGGGATCGGCGCCGTTTTCGAGCATGGCGCGCAGGCTGTCCAGGCGTTCGGCGCGCAGAGGCCAGGCGAGCAGCGGCACGCCTTCGGTGGAGAAGACCGTGTCCGGATCGACGCCTTCCTCTTGCATCAGCCGGTTGATGCGGCGGATATCGCCGTTCTCGGTGGCGACCGCCAGTGCCAGCGCCTTGCCTTCGAAATAGCGTTGCGCGCCAAGGCGGGAAGCCTGCGGGCCGGCTTGCAGGCAACCGGCCAGCAGCAGGACCGCCAGCAAACCCGCGATCGGCCAGGATTGTTGCCGTAAAGCCCGAGTCAGTGCCATCCCCGTCTCCCGCGGTATGCAAAAAGTTCCATTACCGGATCAAGGCGATTGGCCGTCCGTCACGGGCGGGGTGGCCGTAGCGGGGAACTCGGCCAGCAGCGGAATCTGGTCTTCGTTTTCGTAGGGCAGGCCCGCCCGTCGGCGGTCGTTGCGCAGGGCGCTGCGCATCGGTGGGCGGGGAATGTTGCGGTCGATCAGCCATTGCTGACACTGACGCTGCCAGGGGATCTGCGCGGGCAACGTTGGCCGCCAGTAGATGTATTCGACGGCGGGCATATGCCCCTGGTCAGGCAGGTCCTCCGGCATCCGGTCGCGGACGGTCGGGTCGGCGCCGTGCTGCAGCAGCCACCAGACCCGGTCGAAGGCGCCACGTTCGCTGTACCAAACAACCAGAGTATCGGTTAGACCGGCAACAGAAGCATTGATGTCAGCGCCGCGCTCGATCAGCAACTGGATGTTCTGCCATTGGTTCTGGCTGAGAAGCGCTTGAAGTGGCAGGGTTTCATCATTGGAGTTGAGCGTGTTGGGATCGCCGCCGTGGTCCAGCAGCAGTTCCAGATAGCGGGGGTCTTCCATCGCCGCAGCAAAGACCATGGCGTTGTTGTGATGGAGGGGTTCGGGTTTACCGGTAAAGGGATTGATTTCCTGATCGGTCCGGCGGGCATTGGGATCGGCGCCGTTTTCGAGCATGGCGCGCAGGCTGTCCAGGCGTTCGGCGCGCAGGGGCCAGGCCAACAGCGGCACGCCTCCGGTGGAGAAGACCGTGTCCGGATCGACGCCTTCCTCTTGCATCAGCCGGTTGATGCGGCGGATATCGCCGTTCTCGGCGGCAACCGCCAGTGCCAACGCCTTGCCTTGGAAATAGCGTTGCGCGCCGAGGCGGGAAGCCTGCGGGCCGGCTTGCAGGCAGCCGGCCAGCAGCAGGACGGCCAGTAAACCCGTGATCGGCCAGGATTGTTGCCGTAAAACCCGAGTCAGTGCCATTCCCGTCTCCTGCGGCATGCAAAGAACCGTTCCATTACCGGATTGAGCCTACCGGCCGTCCGTTACGGACGGGGCGGCCGTGGCGGGAAGTTCGGCCAGTAGCGGAATCTGGTCTTCGTTTTCGTAGGGCAGGCCGGCACGCCGGCGGTCATTACGCAGACTGCTGGGCATGGAGGGGCGGGAGATGCCGCGATCAAGCAACCACTGCTGGCACTGGCGTTGCCAGGGGATCTGTTCGGGCAGCGTGGGCCGCCAATAGATATATTCCACGGCGGGCATATGCCCTTTATCGGGTGGATCCTCCGGCATCCGGTCGCGCACGGCTGGATCAGCGCCACGCTGTAGCAGCCACCAGACTCGATCGAAGGCGCCGCGTTCGCTGTACCACATGACGGGCGTATCGGTTAAGCCATGAACCGACGCATTGATATCGGCGCCGCGTTCGATCAGCAACTGGATGTTCTGCCATTGGTTCTGGCTGATAAGAGCCTGAAACAGCAAGGTTTCGTTGCTGACATTGCGAGTATTGGGGTTGCCACCATGATCCAGCAGCAGTTCCAGATAACGGGAGTCTTCCATCGCCGCGGCAAAGACCATGGCGTTATTGCGGGGCCGCGATTCCGTTTTGCCGCTAAGCGGGCTGGTGAACTCATCGACCCGGTGCGCATTGGGATCAGCGCCGTTTTCGAGCATGGCGCGCAGGCTGTCCAGGCGTTCGGCGCGCAGGGGCCAGGCGAGCAGCGGCACGCCTTCGGTGGAGAAGATCGTGTCCGGATCGACGCCTTCCTCTTGCATCAGCCGGTTGATGCGGCGGATATCACCGTTCTCGGTGGCGACCGCCAGTGCCAGCGCCTTGCCTTCGAAATAGCGCTGCGCGCCGAGGCGGGAAGCCTGCGGGCCGGCTTGCAGGCAACCGGCCAGCCACAGCAGGGCCAGCAGCAGGCCCAAGCGAGGGAAACCTCGGGAGACAGGCAGAGGCATACGGACTCCTTCCACGGACGGTTGCGCGATACTAGACAGGAATGGCCGCAATAGACAAGCCCTGGCCGGTTATGGCATAAACGCCAGGTTCCGATTGTCAAGGGGAAAGCTAGGGTGAGCAGGGAAACCGATCCGGATAACAAAACCGTTGATTCGACCGACGCGCCGGTGGTGGTCATGATGCGACCGCTGCAGGACCGCATCGGGGCGCAAGGCCGGGAACAGGAGCGGCAGTTGCTGGCGGAACTGCGCGCGGCCGGACACGAGGAGCAGGCCGGGCGCTTGGCCACGCAACTGCACGCCCGGGAAATGGCCGGGCTGGCCGCCGATGTCTATCAATCGGCCCGGCATGCCGGCGCGCCGCCACCGGGCTGGACGCGCGGCAGCGCCGATTTTGCGGCACTGCGCGCCTTGGGGTTGAATTCCAGCGATGCGGAAATTGAGGAATTGTTGCAGCCCAAAGCCTCAGGCTTCCGGGCCGAAATCTATATCCCCGATCCGGTCGTGCATGGCGCGGATGCCAGGCCGGTGCTGGTTTTCAAAGGCTCGACCGGGCCGATTGCCGACCCCGATGCGCCCGGCGGCATCCGCGAGAGCGGCGGCGAGGACTACGTGCACAACGTCCTGCAGGGCCTGGGCGAGAAAAGCGATTACTACGATCGCGCGATGAATTTGGCGCTGACGCTCAAACGTAGCGGCATTCGGGACAACTTCGAAATCACCGCGCACTCGCTGGGCGGTGGCATGGCCTCGGCGGCGGCCTCGGTATCGGGCGTACCCACCACCACCTTCAATGCGGCCGGCCTGCATCCGAATACGGTGACGCGGTTCCTGCGGGAAAACAATCTGAGCGAACGATACGATCCCCAGGCGCTGATCGCCGCCTACCAGGCCGACGGGGAAATACTGAACGAGGCCCAGTTGGGCAGCCGCCAGCTGGGCGTCCGGGAGCGGATGCAACTGGGTTTCATCGCCAGCCAACTGACGCAGAACCCGGAACTCAAGACGCTGGCCCTGGGCAAGCTGGCGGACGGGATTCTGCCCCGGCATGCCATGAACGATGCGCAGCGGCTGCTGGATACGCTCGGCAATGCCCGTTCCGGCATCGCCGATGTGCGGATGCCGCCGACGGCCGGCAACACCATCGCCATTCCCGCGATGATGTATGACGAGAAGGATCAGATCGTGTTCCGCCCGGACATCCCATCGCTGCGCGAAGCCGGCAGCCTGGGCGGGCCGTTGCTGGATGTGGTGACCAATACGGTCATCGGTGCCAAGGCTGGATACACGGCCGGGCAGCCCATCGCCTGGACGACCCGCGCGGTCGGAAACGGCTTCGATGCCGTCGGCGATGTCAGCGAGCAGGCGCTGCGCATCGGCGGCAAGCTCCAGGCCGCACCGGTCACGGTGACCCATACCGTGGCCGGGATGGGGACGGTGGTGGTCGGCGAGGGCCTGGCCTATGGCCGTACCGGGATCGGCTATGCGGCTGCGGGCAAGGAATGGGTTTTGGGCGAATTCAGCGCCGGTGCGCGCGATGTCGGGGCCAAGGTCACAGGGTTGTTCGGTTTCGATGAATACAGCCAGGGCCTGAGCCAGAAGGCGGAGTCGATCCGCGCCGAGGCCGATGCGCAGGCGCAGCGGCATATCGGCGACGCACAGGCCGGGGCCGCTTCGATCCGGCAGAGTACGGGCGAGGCGGTGCTGGCCATCGAAGATAGGGGCGCCGCGATCGCCGATGGCATCGAGGCGCACTACGCCGTGGCCGGGAAGATCCTCAATGCCAGCCTGGATGCCCAGGGACGCGCGATAGAGAACGGCGGCAAGCTTGTCCAGGCCGGCCTGACCCTGTCGGTGGGCGCGGCCGTGGGCCTGGGAACGGCGGCCGAGCAGTACAGCCCGACCCGCATCCAGGGGTGGGGCAATATCCTGCAGACCCAATCCCTGGTCGAACAGGGAGGCGCGGCCATCGTGGAAGGCATCAGCCGCCATTCCATGACCGAAACCGTGATCCCGACGATGATTTACCGGGCCGAGGAGGAGAGTGCCAAGGCGCGGTGCCTGCTGCAGGAAAGCCGGCAACGGCAGCCGGCGCCGGAGGCGGAAAAACCGGCGCCGGACCGGCGTACCGGGGCGCGGATCGACGATCCGGCGCATCCGGACCATGCACTGTTCCGCGGTGCGCAGGATGGGGTGTACGGCGTCGATGCCCGTTTCGGCCGGACGCCGGACCTGCGCAGCGACCAGCTGTCCGGCACGCTGGCGGCGCGGGCCAAGGAGGCCGGAATGCCCTCGATCGGGCATGTGGTGCTGGGCGACGACCGCAAGAACATATTCGCGGCGACCACGGCGGATGTGCATTCGCCGGCGTTCCGCTTCGTCAGCACCGACGTGCTGGCGGGAATGAACCAGCCCTTGAGCGTCAGCACGCAACAGATCGCCGATGCGCAGGCGCGACAGGAAACGCAACGGCAGGCGCAGTCGCCGCAGCAACAGCAACAGCAGGAAGAGACCGTCGTCCGTTCCGGGCCGCGAATGGTCTGAGCGGCGGGACCGGGCCAACCCGATGCCGGCACCGCCGCGCGGGTTGTTGGTCCGGTCCGGCGCACCCGGCGTCGGCGCGGGGAACGCTCAGGTCCAGGGTCTGGAGATCGCCAGCTTGACCGCGCGCACGCCTGGCTGTGCGCGCAGCGCATCGAGCAGGGCGGGGTTGGCGCGTATCGATTGCGTGCCGTTCATATCCAGCATTCCGGAAGCGCCCGGACGCAGCAGGTGCAGGCGCAATGGCGTTTTGCCCGGACGATGCCGCGCCAGCAGCGCATCCACCCGATCCCAGGTACCCGGTTCGCGCAGGTCCAGACGCAGCGACAGCCGTTGCGCGTATTCGGCGCACAGCAGCTCGTAATCCCAGCACTGGCGCAGACGCAGCGAGAAGCCGCCGCTGAATTCGTCCTCGCGCAGGCCTCCCTGAATCACCACGATGCGGTCGCGGGTGAGGTGCGATCCGAATTCGGCGAAGGCCTCCGAGAACACGCTGCATTCGATCCGGCCGCGCCCGTCTTCCAGTTGCACGAACATCTGGCTGTCGCCTTTGCGCCGGATCGCGGTGATCTGGCCGGCCACGGCGGTATTGACCTCGGGTTTCCAGCCGCGTTTCTCGCCGGAAGCAGCGCCATGGCTCCAGATCCGGTCGAGGTCGCTCAGGTCGTAGCCGAGCAATTGATGCAGTTCCGCGCGGTAGGGGTCGAACGGGTGCCCGCTCAGGTAATGTCCCAGCGTGTCGCGCTCGCCCTGGAGCTTCCGCGTCAGCGGCCACTCCTCGCTGCTGGGCAGTTCCAGTTTCAGCGCCGGCGTGCCGCCGCCGCCGAACAGCGACACCTGGCCCGCGGCGCGCTCCCTGGCCAGCTGCTCGGTGGCTTTCAGCACTTCGGGCAATTGCAGCATCAGCGAGGCGCGATTGGCGCCCAGCGCATCCAGCGCGCCGGCCTGGATCATCGCCTCCAGCGCGCGGCGATTGAGCTTGTTGGAATCCACGCGCTTGCAGAAATCCAGCAGATCGCGGAACGATCCGCTCTGTTCGCGCTCGGCCACGATCGCTGCGCAGGCGCCGCGGCCCACGCCCTTGATCGCGCCGAGTCCATAGTGGATCGTGCGCGGATCGGTGGCTTCGAACATGTAGGCCGAGTGGTTGACCCCGGGCGGTAGCACGGTCAGGTCCAGGCCGTGCGTTTCATCCAGGAAGCCCATCACCTTGTCGGTGTTGTCCATGTCCGAGGACAGTGTGGCGGCCATGAACTCGGCCGGATAGTGGTTTTTCAGCCAGGCGGTCTGGTAGGACACCAACGCATAGGCGGCGGCGTGCGATTTGTTGAAGCCGTAGCCGGCGAACTTTTCCATCAGGTCGAAGATCGAGTCGGCCTTGCGCTCCTCGACGCCGTTCTTGCCGGCGCCCTCGCGGAAGATCTCGCGATGCTTGGCCATTTCCGCCGGCACTTTCTTGCCCATCGCCCGGCGCAGCAGGTCGGCGCCGCCGAGCGTATAGCCGCCGACGATCTGCGCCATCTGCATGACCTGTTCCTGATAGACCATGATGCCGTAGGTGTCGCGCAATACCGGCTCCACGCGCGGATCGGGATACTCGACTTCCTGGCGGCCGTGCTTGCGTTCGATGAAGTCCGGGATCAGGTCCATCGGACCCGGCCGGTACAGCGAGACCAGCGCGATCAGGTCTTCGAAGCGGTCGGGCATCGCGCGTTTCAGCAACTCGCGCATGCCGCGCGATTCGAACTGGAATACCGCGCCGGTGTTGCCGGGGACGAAGATGCGCTGGTAGGTGCTGGCGTCGTCGAGCGGAATGCCGGTGATGTCCAGCAGCGTTTCGCCTGCGGCGGCGCGGCGCACGTTGATCGCCTTCACCGCCCAATCGATGATGGTCAGCGTGCGCAGGCCGAGGAAATCGAACTTGACCAGGCCGACCGCTTCGACATCGTCCTTGTCGAACTGGGTGACCGGATTCCTGCCCAGATTGGCGGTGTCGTGTTCGGCGAACAGCGGGCAGAACTCGTACAGCGGCGCGGGACCGATCACCACGCCGCCCGCGTGCTTGCCGGCGTTGCGGGTCAGATCCTCCAGCTTCAGCGCCAGATCGATCAGGTCGCGGACTTCGTCCTCGGCTGCGTAACGCTGGATCAGCTCGGACGAGGCCAGCGAACTGTCGTCGCGCGATTTCTGCGACTGGCCCAGCGCATCGGACAGGGTGATGCCCAGGGTGTTCGGGATCAGCTTGGCGATGCCGTCGACGAAGCCGTAGGGATGGCCGAGGACGCGCCCGCAGTCGCGCACCACGGCCTTGGCCGACATGGTGCCGTAGGTGATGATCTGGCTGACCCGGTCGCGGCCGTATTTGCGCGCGACATAGTCGATGACTTCGTCGCGGCGGTCCATGCAGAAGTCGATGTCGAAGTCCGGCATCGAGACACGTTCGGGATTGAGGAAGCGCTCGAACAGCAGGTTGTAGGGCAACGGGTCCAGATCGGTGATGCCCAGCGCCCAGGCCACCAGCGAACCGGCGCCGGAACCGCGTCCGGGACCGACCGGAATGCCGTGCTGCTTGGCCCAGTTGATGAAGTCGGCCACGATCAGGAAGTAACCGGGGAACCCCATCCGGTTGATCACGTCCAGCTCGCGCTGCAGGCGCTGTTCGTAGTCCTCGCGGCGCGAGCCCGCGGCCAGCGGATGGCTCGCGAGCCGTTGCGCCAGTCCTTCCACGGCCTGGTTGTGGATCCAGCTTTCCAGCGTCTCGTCGTTGGGCACGGGGTAGGCGGGCAGGGCGTATTCGCCCAGCTTCAGTTCGAGATTGCAGCGCTGCGCCAGGGCCAGGGTGTTGTCGATGGCATCGGGGACATCGGCGAAACGCTGCGCCATTTCCCCGGCCGGCTTGAGGAATTGCTCCTGACTGTAGTCGCGCGGACGCTTGGGATCGTCCAGCACCCGTCCCGAGGAAATGCAGACGCGCGCCTCGTGCGATTCAAACGCTTCGGCGTCGAGGAAGCGGACATCGTTGCTGGCCACCACCGGAATGCCGCGCGCGCCGGCGGCGTGCAGGGCGAAGGCGTTGAACGGCTCTTCGCCGTCGCGGCCGGTGCGGGTCAATTCCAGATGCAGGCCGTCGCCGAAGTCGCGCTGCCAGTCCGTCAGCTGCTGCTCGGCCAGGTCATGGCGACCGCTGGCGGCCAGCCGTCCCGCCAGGCTGTCGCGTCCGGCCAGGATGAACAGCCCTTCGCGGTACTCGCGCAGCCATTCCGGCGTCACCGCGACGCCGCCTTCCAGGCGATGCCCTTCCATCCAGGCGCGGGTCAGCAGGTGCGAAAGGTTCAGGTAGCCGCCGTGGTCGCGGCACAGCAGGGTCAGGCGCCACGGCGCCCCGCCGTCCTGGGCGACGACTATGTCGGCGCCGGCGATCGGCTTGATGCCGACGGCTTCGGCGGCCTTGTAGAACTTGATCAGTGCGAACAGGTTGTTGAGATCGGTCACCGCCAGCGCGGGCAGGTTCAGTTCCACCGCGCGGCTCAACAGGTTCGGCCGCTTGGCTTTGGCCGGATCGGCCTGGTCCGGTTTTTCGGGTACGCGGATGGTCGAGTCCGCGAGTGAAAACTCGGTGTGAAGGTGGAGGTGGACGAAGCGGGACATGCTGGGGGACAGATTAGCGGCCAGGGACAACCGGGACAAGGACTTGACGGCGGCCCGGCCGGACCCGCGCCGGTGCTTGCGGTTTTATCGGATCCGCCCCTAAAGTAGCGTCATGGAACCGAACCCGGGTTTTCGGCCTGTCCAGGCCGGTGAACGCATCGTGACTCTGGATGTCCTGCGCGGTTTCGCGCTCGCCGGCATCCTGCTGATGAACATCGAATGCTATGTCGGTCCCCTGAACGCGGGGCTCAGCGGTGTGGACCCGGGCCTGCGCGGCATCGACAGGCTGGCCGATGCGCTGGTGTATTTCTTCGTGCAGGGCAAGTTCTATCCGTTGTTCGCGTTGCTGTTCGGCATGGGCTTCGCGGTGATGGCGCAGCGCGCGGAAAAGGCCGGACGCGGATTCGTCGGATTGTATTTCCGCCGTTCGATGATCCTGCTCGGGATCGGCCTGGCACACGCCTTGCTGATCTGGTCGGGCGATATCCTGGTCAGCTATGCCCTGCTGTCGCTGCCGTTGCTGCTGTTCGTACCGATGCGGGCTTGGGTGTTGACGGTGTTGGGCATTGGCTGCTTCCTGGTCGCTCCGGCGCTGCTGCTGCTGACCGGAATGATCGACTGGCTGACGCAACTGGATCCGGCGGGCAATACGGAGTGGGCCGCCGAAATGGCCGCAGTCAGGCGTTCCGCCGAGGCCGTGCTGGCCAGTCAGCAGCGGGCGTTCGGGAGCGGCGTCTATCTGCAGGCCACGGCGCAGCGGTTGCGCGACCTGGGCCGGAGCCTGCAGGCCCTGTTCATCATCGCGCCGCAGATATTCGGTGTGTTCCTGATCGGCGCCGCCTTCGTCCGCAGCGGCGCGATCGCACAGCCGCGGGCATTTCCCCGGCTGTTCGCATCGTTGCGCTGGGGCGCCTTGCCGGCGGGCTTTCTGGTCATGCTGGCCTCGTTCCTGTTGACGCCATACCTGGCGGTGGGCGAGGTCAGCCTGCGCATCTGCACCGCCTTCGCCTTGTCGATGATCGCTGGCCTGCTGATGTGTCTTGGCTATGTCGCCTGGATCGTCCGCATGCTGGAAGCGCGGCACTGGCGGGGCGTGCTGACCTGGCTGGCGCCAGCGGGCCGGATGACGCTGACGCATTATCTGGCGCAATCGTTGATCTGCACCTGGATCTTCTACGGCTATGGGCTCGGGTATTTCGAACGACTGCCGCGGGCCTGGCAGATTCCGTTCGCACTGGCGCTGTTCGGCGCGCAAGCGCTGTTCAGCCGTTTCTGGCTGCGACGGTTCCGTTTCGGGCCGATGGAGTGGCTGTGGCGTTCGCTGACCTATCTGCGTTGGCAACCCATGCGGATCAACTGACACCAGTGCGAGGCGAGGCATTGCGTCAGCCATGCCTCGGGCACGGTTCCGACGATGTGCCGGCACGAACCGGCGGGGGATTTCCGGCGGACCTGCGCAATGCAGCGCTTAAACTATCGCGATGAATTCCGTCCGCGACGACGTGCTGGTAATCGGTGGTGGTGCCATTGGCCTGGCGGTGGCGTTGGCCGTGCTGGAGTCGGGGCGCAGCGTGCGCGTGCTGGAGCGGGATAGCGTGGGCGGCGCCACTTCGCATGCCAATTGCGGCACCATCACCCCCAGCCACGCGCCTCCGCTGGCGGCGCCCGGCGCAACCTGGCGAGGACTGCGCTGGCTGTTTTCCGCGCAGGCGCCGTTCTACATCAGGCCACGCGTGGATCCGGCGCTGTGGCGCTGGCTGTGGCATTTCGCCAGACGCTGCAATGCGCGCGACTGGCTGCGCAGCGCGCAGGCGCGTGCCGCGCTGCTGAACGATTCGCGCGCCAGGCTGGCCGGTTGGGTCCGGCGATACGGACTCGATTGCGAGTTCGAGCAGAACGGCCTGGACTACGTGTTCCGCGATCCGGCCAATTTCGAGCGCTACGTGCACGAGTGCGAGGCATTGAACCGGCTGGGCGTGGCGACGGAAATTATCCCGGGTACCGATTACCAGCGGCAGGAGCCGGCATTCCGGGAAGGACTGGCGGGTGCGATCCGTTTCGCGGCCGACGCGCATCTGCGGCCGGACCGCTATACCGCCGAGCTGGCGCGGACGCTGCGCGCGCATGGCGGCATCATCGAGGAACATTGCGAAGTCACCGCGCTGGAGGCCGACGATCACGGTGTGCGGGTCGAAACCGTGCAGGGGCCGCGCGCCGGCCGCGACGCGGTGGTGGCATTGGCGTCGTGGACTCCCGCGTTCGCCGGCCGCCTGGGATTGGATGTGCCGATCCAGCCCGGCAAGGGGTATTCGATCACTTATTCGCGGCCGCATCTGGCGCCGAGCCGTCCGATCGTGCTGAAGGATCGATTGGTGTTCATCACTTCATGGAGCGATGGCTTCCGCCTGGGCAGCACCATGGAGTTTTCCGGTTACGATGCCCGCCTCGATCCGACCCGGCTGGCGATTCTGGAAAACGCCGCGCGCGAGTATCTGCACGAACCGTTCGGCGCCGAAGTCCGGGAGCGCTGGTACGGCTGGCGGCCGATGACCTGGGACGACCTGCCGGTGCTGGGACGCTCGCCGAAGCATCGGCATCTCTGGTTGGCGGCCGGGCACGGCATGCTCGGCATGAGCATGAGCGCCGCCACCGGGCAATTGCTGGCCGACCTGATCGATGGACGCGCTCCCGCGCTCGATCCGATGCCTTATCGGGTGGAACGGTTCTGACTTCGCCGGCGTTTGGCGTCACCGCCTGAAAACGATCGGACACGTCATCTGTTTGCTACAGCCGGAATGCACTGCGAATCGCGGCCACGATGTCGTGGATTCGATGCGGATCATCCAATCGCACGAACGGGAGCAGGTCAATGAAGGCCGGTTCCCGTCCGGGGGACGGTGGCTGCTGCGAGCAGGCCTTCAGGTTCTACGGGAAGCGCCTCGGCGCCAGGATCGGCGGCATCGCACCTGCGGTGGCATCGAAGAAGCGGAACACGGTTTTGCCGCGCTGTCCGAATCCGGCACGGTGCAATCGCCTTTGGCGGAGACATTCCGGGCCAAACGCTTCGGCGAAGTCACCGACCGCTTCGGTGTTCCGTGGAAGATCAATTGCGAGTAGCGGTCTCGACGGCCGGGACGGGCTATCCGGTGACAGCGGATCGAGATCGGTTGGATGAAACCAGGGGGTCCTGATGCTTCGGGTTGGAGGCGCGAAATCTTTCCGGCGCGCGCATCGAGACTGGCGACGGTCTCTGGCCGTACAATGTGTTCGCCGGTTCGATCAGCGATGACGTGCGATGCCGGCGAATCGCGCAGATCAGGCGGTCTGCGCAGACACGGACAGGGCCGGTTCGCGCAATTTGATGAATACCCAGACTTCCACTTCCACGCCGGGTCCGCGCCGGGTCGATCCGGGCGGCGTCCTGCTGGCGGCCCTAGGCGCGATCGCGTTCTCCGGTAAGGCGATCGTGGTCAAGCTGAGTTTCCGCTATGGCGTCGATGCGGTCACGTTGCTGGCTTTGCGCATGGTGGTGGCGTTGCCGTGTTTCGTCGCGCTGGGCTGGTGGAGCGCGCGCAAGGCCGGCCAGCCGCTGCAACGCAGCGACTATCCGAAGATCGTCGGCCTGGGTTTCTTCGGCTACTACCTGGCCAGCTATCTGGATTTCGCCGGCTTGGCCTATATCACCGCGACGCTGGAACGCTTGATCCTGTATCTGACCCCGACGCTGGTGTTGCTGGTGAGCGTGCTGGTGTACAAGCGCAAGGTCAGCCGCATCCAGATCGCGGCGCTGCTGATCAGCTATGTCGGCGTGGGTTTGGCATTTGGGCACGACATGCAGGCGGGTGGCGACAACATCGCATTGGGCAGCCTGCTGGTGTTCGGCAGCGCGCTGACCTACGCGATCTATCTGATCGGCAGCGGGCAGATGGTGGCGCGCGTCGGCGCGGTGCGCCTGACGGCCTGCGCCACCGGTGTGGCCAGCGTGTTCTGCATCGCGCAGTTCCTGATCCTGCGGCCGGTGAGCATCCTGGCGGAGCTGCCGCATCAGGTGTACTGGCTGTCGCTGCTCAACGGGACGCTGTGCACGGTGTTGCCGGTCATCATGGTGATGATGGGCGTGGCCCGGATCGGCCCGACGCTGGCCTCGCAGATCGGCATGATCGGACCGGTATCCACGATCGTGCTCAGCCTGCTGCTGCTGGGAGAGCCGATGGGCGTGATCCAGGTGACGGGTACCGTGCTGGTCCTGATCGGAGCGCTGGCGGCCAGCCAGGTCAAGCGCTGAGGCGGGTCATGCGCCGATGCATGGATTTCGCGCATCGATCGTCATGCGATGTCATGCTGGATCTTGCTCCCGCGCCGCAGATCAAGCGGATCGAGCTGGAGCTGAAGGCAGCGGTGCCGAATATCGATCCCGGCAAATTCCGCGGGTTGGCCGCCGATGCCGAGCGTGGTTGTCCGGTGTCCAAGGCGCTGTCTCCCGTGCCGATGGAACGGGATGCCGATTATGGCGTCCGATATCGGGGGGCAGGATCAAAGGCCAGCATCCAGGCCAAGGTCGAACATCCGTTCCCGGTGATCAAGCGGTTTGGCTACACCCAGGCGCGCTATCGCGGGTTGGTCAAGAACACCGCGCAGGTGCTTACGCTGTTTGCGCTATCCAATTTGTGGATGGCGCGGAAGCAGTTGCTGCTGCAGTGAGGATAATTGTGCCCGCCGGGCGGAAAATGCCGTCCGATAGATATCACAATTGGAACAATAAACGATTCCCGGCAATCCGAAGCTGCATCAGTGAAGGAAGGATGTGAAATCAAGGGGAATGGGGGAGTTGTTCAGACCTTCCCTAGGGCTTCATGATCTCAAGCAAAGCTGCTCGAAATTCAGGTCCATACATGACGGTGCCAATAGGGATTTCATGGTCGAGAGCATCGCCGATTCTAGTGACCCACTCCGGGCCAAAACCACCGCAAAGTTCAATGGCCTGAACACCCTCATGCTTGAGTTTCTTTGAAACCTCAATGATGGAGCCGTCCGTTTTGGCCGAAGGGCTAAATCCCACCGTTATGAATGTGCAGCTATGGTCTTGGTTCTGGTGGTAGGACGTATGCGTTTCTGGAGAAAAGTTCGGCGAAAAATAAAAAAATGCCCATTTTTTTAGGTTTGGAAACATTTCCATCTCCTGTTGCCAGCCTGTTACCGGAACTCCCCTTGGTTCATTCAGCCCCCTTGGGGCAGCAGAATCCACTTGATTTGATTTTAATGCAACCCGCTCATGCCGTCGCGCTCTACGACGCATCGCATTTTTCCGTCCGCTTTCCGTCCGCAGGCGGGGATGCGGTTTGGCCGAGCGGCGCGGTCAGCGTGCGATCCTGGTGCGCAGATGCTGGGTACGCGCTGCGCCATCGGGAACTGACGCAGGTCGCCAAGGACATAGCGGCGGAAACCGGGCTGGAGCATTGCCCGGTGGTCGATGGGCAGCGTGTGGTCGGCATCTTCTAACGCAGGCGCGTACAACCCGCGAGGGTAATTCCAGGTTGCAGCGTGATGAAGCCTGCGCTTGGCTTCGCTGGCCGCCATGACCCTGATGCGGGTGGCACAGGATACGAGGGACGTACCGGAGAATTTCCAGCTTACGCGAGAAAGCATCCGATCCCGTTCCTCTATGACATCGGGCTTGCGGCGTATCATTTCTTCGCAACAAAATGGAGACGAAAGCATTGCGGCGCCTGTCAGGCGTCCGCCGCCAGAAGGCCCTGCGGCAGTTGCATGGTGATGCAGTGCAGGCTGCCGTTCTGCCAGATCAGCGGACGACAGGGAACGGGGACGATCTCGCGATCGGGAAACGCACTGGCCAGCACCTGCGCGGCCAGTGCATCGGCCGGATCGTCGTAGGCCGGCATCAGCACGGCACCGTCGGCGATCAGGAAGTTGGCGTAAGAAGCGGCCAGACGGCGCTCTTCATCGATGACCGGCGCGGGCCAGGGCAGCGGAAACAGGCGGTAGGGTTGCCCGTCGCGGGTGCGCAGTGCGGCCAACTCGGCGGCCATTGCGGTCAGTTCGGCGTGGTGGCTGTCGCCGGCATCGTCGCAGGATTGGTACACGATGGCATCGGTGGCGGCGAAGCGGGCCAGCGTATCGATATGTGCGTCGGTGTCGTCGCCTTCCAGATGGCCGTGATCGAGCCAAAGCACGCGTTGCTGGGCGAGGTATTCGCACAGCTTTGCGTCCAGTTCCGCGCGTGCCGTATCGGGGTGGCGCTCGTGCAGACAACGCCATGTGGTCAGCAGCGTGCCTTCGCCATCGGTATCGATCGCGCCGCCTTCGAGTGCGAAATCGAAGGTCCGGATTTCGCTGTCGGCCAGACGGCCGGACCGCGCGAGATGGGCGACCAGGCGATCGTCGCGGCCGGCTTCGAACTTGCCGCCCCAGCCGGTGAAACGGAAATCGCATAAGCAGAATTTTCCGCCATCGATCAGGGTGATCGGTCCCGAGTCCCGCAACCAGGTATCGTCGTATTCGACAACGACGAAATGCACGCGATTCATGTCGATGCGCGCCGAGCGCAGCCGGGCCTCGGCATAGATCTGCAGGTCGTCGTCGGCCACGCAGATCAGCACGTCCTGAAAGCGCGCGATCGCGGCGACCAATGCGATGTAGGTCTCTTCGACCTCGCTCAGGCGCGGGGCCCAGTCGGTATCGGGATGCGGCCAGGCGATCAGGATGGCGGACTGGGGCGCCCATTCCGCCGGGAACCTTGCGCTAGCAGTCATTTCGGATTCTCTTGGCAACGGAACCGCGCCGGCCCGATCGGTTCGGCGCGGCTTGCGTCATTTCTCTTCGGCTGGCGGAGCGGCCAGCGAGGGCGAACGGGATGAAGTAGCCGGCGCGGCAGGCGGCGTCGGAGCACGTGTCGTTGCCGGAGTGATGGGTGCGGCTGGCGTGGCGGATGCGGCAGCGCGGCTGCTCGTGTTCGATGTGGTCGCGCTCGTGCCGGCGCTCGATGTGGTGGCAGCGGCAGGCCGCGCGCTGGAAGTCGATGTGCCCGAAGACGGGTAGGCCAGCCTGGGACCGGCAGGTTTGGCCGTCGTTGTGGCGGGTGGCGCGGATGTCGTTGCCGTGCCGGTGGGCGGTGTGGTGGCGGGCCGACTCGCGGCTGGCGTTGCCGGTGCCGCGGGACGCGTCGCCGGTTGCGCCGCAGGCGCTGTGGCGGGCGGGCGGGCGGGAGTCGGGCGGTTCGCTTGCGATGTCGTATTGCCGGCGACCGGCTTGGGGCCGGTTTCAGTGGGAGAACCCTGGCGGGCGACGACATCGATGACACGGTCGCGCTCGAAATAGACGGTGTAGCCCGGATACACCCAGCGGTTGATGGTCGGCCATTGCCGCTTTTGTCCGCCAGTCGGGTCCAGTTTTTGCTGCGGCTGTCCGAAACGGGCTTCGACCTGGGCCATGCTGAGGCCGCGCGCCGGACGGGAACCGGCGGACTCTTGCTGGACCCGCTCGATCAGCAATGTGTCGGCGCTGGCCCCGCCAGCGCAAAAAACCAGGGCAAACAGTGGCGCAACAATCTGAGAACGAAGCTTCATAATGGCAGTCTCCCCGAACTGAACTGCATGATTACAACAGAAAGCGCAACAAAAAACCGCCCGGAGGCGGTTTTTTTGCCGATCAAGCCGCGTTCAACGCTGGCGCGCCTTGAACCGCGGATTGGATTTGCAGATCACGAAGACCTTCCCGCGGCGGCGGACCACCTTGCAGTCGCGGTGACGGGCCTTGGCCGACTTCAGCGAGGACAGAACTTTCATAACACAAACCTCTACGAAAACAATCTTCCTGGGATGCGCCACGGCAATGCGCGCGGTGGGCGGTAACCCAGGGCGCAGCCGTCGCGCGAACATAAGCTGGTAATTCTAGCGGAATTTGTCTGGGCGGATCAAGCATATGGAGCAAAAAAATGCCCGCCGCGGCAATCCGGTGCCGGGTGCCTCTAAAATGACACTTTGCTGAACGGAGCCGTTTCTGATGACACAGCCGATTCCCGTACTAACCATCGACGGTCCTTCGGGGGTCGGCAAGGGGACGATCGGCCGGATCGTATCAGCGCGGCTGGGATGGCACTACCTGGATTCGGGAGCGTTGTACCGGGTGGTGGCGGTGGCGGCGAATCATGCGGGGCTGGACATCGATGATCCGCGAATCCTGGCCGGATGCGCCCGCGACCTGCGGATCGCGTTCCGGGAGCCGGAACAGGGCGGGGATTTGCGCGTTCAACTGGACGGACAGGATGTTACCGACGAGCTGAGGCTGGAGCAGACCGGCGCGGCGGCTTCGAAGATCGCCGCGTTTCCCGCGGTGCGGGAAGCCTTGTTGCAGCGACAGCGGGATTTCCGGCGGCCGCCGGGGCTGGTGGGCGACGGCCGCGACATGGGGACGGTGGTATTTCCGGATGCCGGTTGCAAGATATTTCTGATCGCCAGTGCCGGGGAACGCGCGAAAAGGCGCTATAACCAGTTGAAACAAAAAGGGGTTTCAATTATATTCGCCGATCTGTTGCAGGAGGTTCGGGCTCGCGATGCTCGCGATGCCGAGCGAAGTGTCGCTCCTCTGCGGCCGGCGGCCGACGCAATCGTGATCGATACCACATCCTTGGATATCGATGCGGTCGTGGCCCGGGTGATGGCCGAAGTGGCGACGATGATCGATCGCGGATAAGCGCGCGCGAACCACCGGCGACAGGGTGTAGAACCAAACTCAAGGCTCCGCTGTGGGTGACCGCGGCGGTTTTTCTGACTTCCACATAACGGTCTGAAGGAATCATTCCGGCAGACCGCTTAAACGGGTGGACGCGGGGCGTTCCGAAGTCGATCAGCGACTTGGCGGCCTGGTCCGTATGTTCAATCGAGTAAACCTCAAATGACAGAATCTTTTGCTGAACTGTTCGAACAAAGCCAGGCCAACCTGGCCAAACTGAAACCCGGTGCGATCGTCACCGGCACCGTGGTGGATGTCCGCGGCGATGTCGTCGTCATCAACGCTGGTCTCAAGTCGGAAGGCATCGTGCCGATCGAACAGTTCCGGAACGACGCCGGCGAAATCGATGTGGGCGTGGGCGACCAGGTCAAGGTCGCGCTGGACTCCATCGAAAACGGTTTCGGTGAAACCGTCCTCTCGCGCGAGAAAGCCAAGCGCGCGATGGTGTGGGACGAGCTGGAACAGGCGTTGGAAAGCAACGAGACCATCACCGGCCGCATCAGCGGCAAGGTCAAGGGTGGTTTCACGGTGGATATCAAGGATGTCCGTGCGTTCTTGCCGGGTTCGCTGGTGGATGTGCGCCCGGTGCGTGACCCCGCCTACCTCGAAGGCAAGGAACTGGAGTTCAAGCTGATCAAGCTGGACCGCAAGCGCAACAACGTGGTCGTGTCGCGCCGCGCGGTGGTCGAGAGCGAGCATTCGGAAGAGCGCGAGCAACTGCTCGAGAAGCTGCAGGAAGGCACGGTGCTCAAGGGCGTGGTCAAGAATCTCACCGACTACGGTGCGTTCGTGGACCTCGGTGGCATCGACGGCCTGCTGCACATCACCGACATGGCGTGGAAGCGCGTGCGCCATCCGTCCGAAGTGGTCAACGTCGGTGACGAATTGGAAGTGCGCGTGCTCAAGTTCGACCGCGAGCGCAACCGCGTCAGCCTGGGCCTGAAGCAACTGGGCGAGGATCCGTGGGAGAACATCGGTCGCCGTTACCCGGCCAACAGCCGTGTGTTCGGCAAGGTCAGCAACGTCACCGATTACGGTGCGTTCGTCGAGATTGAGCCGGGCGTCGAAGGCTTGGTGCACGTTTCGGAAATGGACTGGACCAACAAGAACGTCAATCCGTCCAAGGTGGTCCAGGTTGGCGACGAAGTCGAAGTAATGGTGCTGGACGTGGACGAAGAGCGTCGCCGCATCTCGCTGGGCATGAAGCAGGTCATGGCCAATCCGTGGGAAACCTTTGCCGCGATCCACAAGAAGAACGACAAGGTGTCCGGCCAGATCAAGTCGATCACCGATTTCGGCATCTTCATCGGTCTGGACGGCGGCATCGATGGTCTGGTGCACCTGTCCGACATCAGCTGGAACGCCACTGGCGAAGACATCCTGCGCAATTTCAAGAAGGGTGACACGCTGGAGGCCGTCGTGCTGGCGGTTGATCCGGAGCGCGAGCGCATCAGCCTGGGCCTGAAGCAGCTGGAGCAGGATCCATTCGGCCAGTACATGGCCGTGCATCCGAAGGGTTCCAAGGTCGAGGGTGTGGTCAAGGAAGTCGATGCCAAGGGTGCGGTGATTGATCTGGGCGATGGCATCGAGGGCTATGTGACCGCGCGCGACATCAGCAACGATCGCGTCGACGATGCGGCCCAGCATTTGTCGGTCGGTGACAAGATCGAGGCCAAGTTCGTCGGTATGGACCGCAAGGGCCGTACGTTGCAGCTGTCGATCAAGGCCAAGGACGAAGCCGAAATGCGCGAAGTGCTTGAGGAGTACCAGAGCGCGGCCGGCGGCACCACCAAGCTGGGCGCGCTGCTGCGTGCGCAACTGGGCGGTGGCGAGAAGCCCGAGTAATTGAGTGGTATCCCGCGGTGGGCCGGCTGGTCAGGCCGGTCCATCGCACCATGTTGTTTCTTCTGTCGAATCAAGCTGATGACCAAGTCCGAATTGATCGAAATCCTTGCGCGCCGACAAATGCATCTGAAGGCAGACGATGTTGACCTTGCGGTCAAGTCTCTGCTGGAAATGATGGCCGGCGCTCTGGCGAACGGGGAACGGATAGAGGTGCGTGGATTCGGCAGTTTCTCGTTGCATTACCGGCCCGCGCGGCTCGGACGCAATCCCAAGACTGGCGAGTCGGTTGCGCTGTCGAGCAAGTACGTTCCGCACTTCAAGCCCGGCAAGGAGTTGCGTGAACGGGTCAGCGATGCCGTCCGCATCGAGGAGCACGACGCGGAATAAGCGCCGGTTTGCCGCCGGCTTGGACAATGACGGCACCATACGTTTGCATGTTCGTCCGGCCCGGCGCGTGGCGATGATTCGAAGGCTTCGGTACTCGCCATCGTGCGGGTAAGATGGACCGGTTGGAAAATGATCAGGGCCGGCGTGATTTCGGAATTGAAGGGTACGTCTTTCGCCATCGTTTCCCGAAGTCCGTTCCGATGATGGCAGCGACTGAGCGAGGAATACGACCGCAATGGACTTTCTCAACGAATGGTTCTGGTTCTTTCTGTTTCTTCCGTTGGCCGCGTTGAGCGGATGGGTGATCGGCCGCCGCGGTGGTCAGCGGCATGGCGATGACCAGTTCAGCCAGCTTTCCAGCACTTATTTCCGGGGCTTGAACTATCTGCTCAACGAGCAGCCGGACAAGGCGATCGAGCTGTTTCTGCATATCGCCGAACTCGACAAGGAAACCTTCGAAACCCAGGTCGCGCTGGGACACCTGTTCAGGCGCAGGGGAGAGGTCGACCGGGCCATCCGTCTGCACCAGGGATTGGTGCAGCGTCCCGACCTGAGCGATTCGCAGAAAGTCCAGGCGCTGTTGGCGCTGGGCGAGGACTATATGAAGTCCGGCCTGCTGGATCGCGCCGAGACCGTATTCACCGACCTGGCCAGGATCGATCAGCGCGCGCCGCAGGCGCTGAAGCATCTGATCGGCATCTACCAGTCCGAACGTGACTGGGAAAAGACGATCGACAACGCTACCCGCTACGAGGAAGTGACCGGCGAGCCGATGGGCAAGCTGATCGGACAGTTCGAATGCGAGCTGGCCGAGCGCTACCGCGGCAGCGGCGACGTGGAGCAGGCCAGACAGGCCATCGCGCGCGCCTACCAGGCCGACGCCGCATCGGTGCGTGCCGGCATACTGGAGGGAAGGATCGAATTCGATCTGGGCAATTTCGAAGCGGCGGTCAAGAGCTTCGAGCGCGCGGCCCGGCACGACCCCGATTTCCTTCCCGAGATCATGCCCAACCTGCTGACCTGCTACGAAAACACCGGCGACCTGTCCGGCGCTCGCGCCTTTCTGGCCGAGATGACCGAATACTACCGGGGCATCGCGCCCGTGCTGGCGCTGACGCGCCTGATCGAAACGCAGGAAGGGAAGCCGGCGGCGAGGAATTATCTGGCCGGGCAGCTGAAGGACCGGCCCTCGGTACGCGGCGAGGCCGCATTGATCGGCCTGACGCTGGATGTCGGCGGTGACGCGGTGGAGACTTTGAAGGATCTGCAGCACATCACCGACCAGTTGCTGGTCCGCAACCCGAGCTATCGATGCACGCGCTGCGGTTTCGGCGCCCGTACCCATCATTGGCAATGCCCCAGTTGCAAGGAATGGGGAACGGTCAAGCCGCTGCTGAACTATGCGGTGGTCTGATGCGGTGGCTCCCGTGGGCGCTGCTGCATCTGTTCGTGGCTGTTCTGGGGACCTGGGCCGCCCGGCGCTACGCGCTGCGCCGGAACCTGTTCGACCAGCCGGGGGAAAGGCGTAGCCACACGGTCGCGACCCCGCGCGGCGGCGGCATAGGCATCGTCGTCGCCCTCTTGGCGGGATCGGTCTACTGGGTTTCCCATGCGCCTGACTCGACCGGAGCGGTCGCCGGTTTCGCGGTCGGGTTGCTGATGGTCGCGATGATCGGCTGGGTGGACGATCACCGGCCGCTTTCGCCGTGGCTGCGCCTGATGGTACATATCGTCGCCAGTGCGATTCTGGGCTGGACCGTGTATCGGGCCACCGACCAGTGGCTCTGCGGTGCCATCGCCTTCTTCGCGTCGGTGGCCCTGATCAACATCTGGAACTTCATGGACGGGATCAACGGCCTGGCGGCGAGCCAGGCGGCGTTGGCGGCACTGGGCGTGCTGCTGTTGTCTGCCCATGTCGACTGGCTGGCATTGGGACTACTGGCAGCGTGTCTGGGATTTCTCCCGTTCAATTTTCCCAAGGCGCGGATCTTCATGGGCGATGTCGGCAGCGGCGCCCTAGGCTACTGTATCGCTGCGATGCTGGCCCATGCCGGCGGCCATGAACGTGGTATCGAATGGGCGTTGCTGGCGTTGCCGATATCGGCCTTCATGGTGGATGCCTGCATGACGCTCGGGCTGCGGATGCTCAAGCGCGAACGATGGTGGGCACCGCATACCCAGCATGTCTATCAGCATTGGGTGAAGCACGGGCGCGGGCATACTTTCGTCACCTTCGCCTATGCCGTGTTCAGCCTATGTGCGGCGGTATCTGCCATCATTCTCCGGATTGACGGCGTCACAGGGGGAGAGGCGATTTTGGCGGTCGCGGGTTGGTATCTGTCCGCACTGATCCTGTGGCTGATTCTCCGCAACAAATTCAAAGAATTGAACTAGACGGCGAGCAAGATGAAATCCTGGCGTACCCGTTTCGCTGCATATGGACCGCGCACTGCCGTGGTGCTGCATGACCTGTTCATGGTGTGGCTGTGCTGGCAATTGCTGCATGTCGTCCGCTATGCATTCCTGCCGGGCCGTTACGACCTGTCGCTGTTCTCCCCGCAAGTCCTGATCGTATTGCTCTCGCAGGGCGTGGTCTTCTGGTGGGTGGGTCTGTATCGCGGGATCTGGCGTTTCGCCAGCGTCCCCGACCTCTGGAACATCTTCAAAGCCAGCCTGCTGGGTCTGCTGGCGATCCTGGTCAGCCTGACCATCTACAACCGTCTCGGATCGGTACCGCGCGCGGTACTCGTGTTTTATCCGTTCCTGTTGACCGCATTGCTCGGATTGCCGCGTTTGCTCTATCGGGTTTGGAAGGACTATCAGGCGACGCGCAGCAACGAAGTCAGCAAGCGGGTCCTGATCCTGGGCGCGGGCCGGGCCGCCGAAGCGCTGGTCCGGGATATGCGCCGCTCCAAGGTCTATCACCCGGTCGGTTTCCTCGACGATGCGCCGCACCTGCGCGGGACGCGCCTGCAGGGGTTGCCGGTGCTGGGCGTGCTCGAAGACGTGCCCACGATCGCCAAGGAAGTCGTGGCCAAGATGCTGATCATCGCGATGCCTTCGCTCGATGCCGAAGGCATGCGTCGGGTGGTGGCGATCTGCGAGAAGGCGGGCTTGCCGTTCCGCACCGTGCCGCGATTGGTCGATGTGCTGGATGGCCTGGCGTTGCCGGGCGAACTGAAGGAAGTGGCAATCGTCGATTTGCTCGGCCGCAAGCCGGTCCTGCCCGACTGGAAGCTGATCCGCGGCTGGCTGGGCGGGCGTGCGGTGCTGGTGACCGGCGCCGGCGGATCGATCGGTTCGGAACTCTGTCGCCAATGCGCCAACCACGGCGTGCGCAGCATCACCCTGGTCGAGATCAACGAGTTCGCGCTGATCAGGATTCACAGTGAATTGCAGCGCGCGCATCCGGATATCGAGATCACGGCGATCCTCGGCGATTGCGGTGATCCGGCGGTGATGCGCCGCGCGCTGCGCATGTCGGAATCCGAGGCGGTGTTCCATGCGGCGGCATACAAGCAGGTACCGCTGCTCGAACAGCAGATCCGCGAAGCGGTCCGCAACAATGTGCTGGCTACGGAAACCGTCGCGCGCGCCTGTGTCGAGGCCAAGGTGGCCGCTTTTGTCCTGATCTCGACCGACAAGGCGGTGCATCCGGCGAATGTGCTGGGTGCCAGCAAGCGGTTCGCGGAAATGACCTGCCAGTCGTTGTGCGATTCGGGCGCGCCGTTCACGCGCTTCGTCACTGTGCGGTTCGGCAATGTGCTGGACTCGGCGGGCAGCGTCGTGCCCCTGTTCCGCAAACAGATCCGCGCTGGCGGACCGGTGACGGTGACCGATCCGGAAGTGACGCGCTATTTCATGACGATTCCGGAAGCCTGCCAGTTGATCGTGCAGGCCGGCGCATCCGCGTCGCACGCCGCGATCTATACCCTCGACATGGGCGAGCCGATCCATATCCGCATGCTGGCCGAGCAGATGATCCGGTTGGCGGGGAAGCACCCCGGCCGTGATATCGAGATCGTTTACACCGGCCTGCGTCCGGGCGAGAAGCTGCACGAAACCCTGTTCTATAAGGACGAGAATTATCGCCCGACCCAGCATCCGAAGATCTTCGAGGCGGATGCGCGCAAGATATGCACGGATGTGGTGATGCGCGGCTTGCAGCAGGCGCGGGAAGCCGTGCTGGATTTCGACGAGGACAGACTCTGGAAGCTTCTGCATGAGATCGTTCCCGAATTCGTCCCGGTGGACGGGAAAGGCGTGCAGATAGCGGATGCTACGATCATCCCTTTCCAACGTGCGCGGAAATAGGATCATTTGATGACACGACGTATTCGCAAAGCGGTCTTTCCGGTTGCCGGTCTCGGCACTCGTTTTCTTCCGGCCACCAAGTCGGTTCCCAAGGAGATGATGCCGATCATCGACCGGCCGTTGATCCAGTACGCCGTGGATGAAGCGATCGAGGCCGGCTGCGATACGCTGATCTTCGTGACCAACCGCTACAAGCACGCGGTAGCCGATTATTTCGACAAAGCCTACGAGCTGGAGCAGAAGCTGGAACACGCGGGCAAGACCGCGCAGCTGGAACTGGTCCGCTATGTACTGCCTTCCGGCGTGCGCGCCGTTTTCGTCACCCAGGCCGAGGCGCTGGGCCTGGGACATGCCGTACTGTGCGCCAAGCCGGTGGTCGGCGACGAGCCTTTCGCCGTGTTGCTGCCCGACGATCTGGTCTGGAACCAGGGACCGGGCGCATTGAGGCAGATGGCCGATACGGCTGAAGTCACTGGTGCCAGCGTGATCGCGGTGGAGGATGTGCCGAAGGCGAAGACCGGCAGCTACGGCATCGTCGCGACCGAGGATTTCTCGAACAGGCAGGGACGGATTCGCGCCATCGTCGAGAAACCCGATCCGGTGAAGGCGCCCAGCAATCTGGCCGTGGTCGGGCGCTATGTGCTGGACCCGGAAATCTTCGCGTTGCTGGAGAACGTCGAACCCGGTTCCGGCGGCGAGATCCAGCTGACCGATGCGATCGCCGCGCTGCTGGAAAAGAAGCCGGTGCTGGCATACCGCTTCGAAGGCAAGCGGTTTGATTGCGGAACGCATATCGGCCTGATCGAGGCCACGATCGAGTTCGCGTTGAGCCACGAGAACCTCAGTGGCGCGGCACGCGAGATCATGCAGAAAGCCCTGGCCCGGTGAATCGTTCCCGCCGTTGTCCGGCGGCTTGGTTTCCGGCGCGGCACAATTGAGGCATGCATGTGGCAACCTGGCCATTCCGGCCCGGTTGTCTTTTTTTGAGATATGGAAACGGCAGGAAAGGCGGCGATGGAATCCATCAAGTGGGGCGACTTCGAGAAAGTCTGGCTGTGCGCGGGTACCGTATTGCGCGTGGAGGAGTTTCCGCAGGCGCGCAAGCCAGCCTGGAAGCTGTGGGTCGATTTCGGACCGCATGGGATCAGGAAGACCAGCGCGCAGATCCGCAGTCTTTATGCCGAAGACGAGCTGGTCGGCAGACAGATCGTCGGCGTGATCAATTTTCCGCCGAAACAGATCGGTCCCTTCATTTCCGAGTTCCTGCTGACGGGGTTCCCGACGCCGGAGGGTGTCGTGATATGCACGCTGGAAAGGGCTGTCCCCGATGGGACACGGATGGCCTGATCCGGACCTCTGGCCAATGCGGGAAACCGGTTCCCGGAATCCCGAAGAAACGGAAACGGCGCCCTGCGGTGCCGTTTCCGTTGTTGCATGACCCGCCGACTTGCTTACAGCGCTTCGAATATTCCCGCCGCGCCCATGCCGGTGCCGATGCACATGGTCACCATGCCGTACTTTTTCTTGTGACGGCGCATGCCGTGCACGATGGTGGCGGCGCGGATCGCGCCGGTGGCGCCCAGCGGATGGCCTAGCGCGATGGCGCCGCCGAGCGGATTGACCCTGGCCGGATCCAGCTGGCTGTCGCGGATCACCGCCAGGGACTGCGCGGCGAATGCCTCGTTCAGTTCGATCCAGTCCAACTGATCCTTGGTCAGGCCGGCCTGCTTCAGCGCCTTGGGAATCGCCGCGATCGGGCCGATGCCCATCACTTCCGGGCGCACGCCGGCGACCGAGAAGCTGACGAAGCGTGCCAGCGGAGTCAGGCCGTAGTCCTTGACCGCCTGTTCTGAGGCCAGCAACACCGCACCGGCACCGTCGCTCATCTGCGACGAGTTGCCGGCGGTGACGGTGCCGCCGAACTGACCGTTGCGGAATACCGGACGCAGCTTGCCCAGGATCTCCAGCGAGGTGTCCGCACGCGGGCCTTCGTCGGTATCGGCCACGGTTTTCTTCAGGCGAATGCTGTCGTTGGCCAGGTCGGGCAGGTGCGAGAGGATCTCGTAGGGGCTGATTTCCTCCTTGAATTCGCCCGCCTTGATCGCGGCGATGGCCTTCTGGTGCGAGGCCAGGGCAAAAGCGTCCTGGTCTTCGCGCGAGATATTCCATTCCTCGGCGACCTTCTCGGCAGTGATGCCCATGCCGTAGGCGATGGCGACATTCTCGTTCTTGGCGAAGACCTCCGGGCTGAGGGCGATCTTGTTGCCCATCATCGGCACCATGCTCATGCTTTCGGTGCCGCCAGCCAGCATCAGGTCGGCGTTGCCGAGGCGGATTTCATTGGCCGCCAGCGCGATGGCCTGCACGCCCGACGAGCAGAAGCGATTGATGGTCTGGCCCGCCACGGTGTTCGGCAGACCGGCCAGCAGCACGCCGATGCGTGCAACGTTCATGCCTTGCTCGGCTTCCGGCATGGCGCAGCCGATCACCGCGTCGTCGATGTGGTTCACGTCCACGCCCGGTGCCTGGGCGATCACCGAGCGCAACACGTGCGCCAGCATTTCGTCCGGACGGGTATTGCGGAACATGCCCTTGGGCGCCTTGCCGACCGGGGTACGGGTGGCGGCGACGATGTAGGCGTCTTGAATTTGCTTGCTCATGGATGGTTTTCCTCGATTCGTCGCTCAGTTGCGCAGGGGCTTGCCGGTCTTCAGCATATGCATGACGCGGGCCTGGGTCTTTTCTTGCTGTCCCAGTTCCACGAAATGCTTGCGTTCGAGCTTGAGCAGCCATTCTTCGTCGACCAGCGAACCGCGATCGACCTGCCCGCCGCAGAGAACCTCGGCGATGCGGGAAGCGATTTCGTAGTCGTATTCGCTGATGAAGCGGCCCTCCAGCATGTTGACCAGCATCATCTTCAGGCTGGCGATGCCGACATCGCCAGCCACGCGGATGCGGCGTGCCGGCATCGGCGGACGGTAGCCGCCTTCGTACAGCGCGGAGGCTTCCTGCCTGGCGATGTACAGCGCCTCGTAAGTGTTGTAGACGACCTTGTCGGTCGCGCGCAGCAGGCCGTACTCCTTGGCTTCCAGCGCCGAGGTCGAGACCTTGGCCATGGCCACCGTTTCGAAGTAGCGCTTCAGTTCCGCGAAAACGTCGCCGTTCGGACCGGCCGCCTGCGAGGCGCGCACCGCGATTTCCTTCAGGCCGCCACCGGCGGGCAACAGGCCGACGCCGGCCTCGACCAGGCCGATATAGCTTTCCAGTGCGGCCACGGTCTTGGCGCTGTGCATCTGGAACTCGCAGCCGCCGCCGAGGGCGAGGCCGCGCACCGCCGCCACGACCGGCACCAGCGAGTACTTGATGCGCATGCTGGTGGCCTGGAAGTTGGCGACCATGGCTTCGAACGCGCCCGACTGGGCCAGCAGGCCCATGGCGCCCTTGAGATCGGCGCCGGCCGAGAACGGCTCCTTGTTCTGCCAGATCACCAGCCCCTTGAAGTCGCGTTCGGCACGACCGACCGCCTCCTGCAGGCCGTCGAGCACCTGGTCGGAAACGGTGTTCATCTTGGTTTTGAAGCTGACCACGGCGACATCGTCGCCATCGGTCCACATCCGCATGCCGTCGTTCTCGAACACCGTCTGGCCCTGCGGGAACACCTCGCCGAACATCGGGTCGGGGAAGCGCTGGCGCTTGTAGACCGGCAGCGAGGAGCGCGGGATCTGGGTGTTGCGGGCCGGGCTGTAGGCGCCCTCGGCGTTGTAGACGCCGCTGCGGCCGTCGAAGACCCAATCCGGCAATGGCGCATTGCTCATTGCCTTGCCCTTGCCGGTGTCGTCGGCCACGACGATGTCGTCGGCGATCCACTGCGCGATCTGCTTCCAGCCCGCAGCCTGCCAGGTTTCGAACGGGCCGAGCGACCAGCCGTAGCCCCAGCGGATCGCCAGGTCGACATCGCGCACGGTTTCGGCGATATCGGCCAGGTGGTAGGCGCTGTAGTGGAAGAGGTCGCGGAACATCGCCCACAGGAACTGGGCCTGCGGATGCTTGCTGGCGCGCAGGGCCTGGAACTTCTCGACCGGGTTCTTGATCTTCAGTATCTCGACCACTTCCGGAGCGGCGCCGCGATCGGCCGGACGGTAGTCCTGCTTCTCCAGGTCCAGCACCATGATGTCCTTGCCGACCTTGCGGAAGATGCCCGCGCCGCTCTTCTGGCCCAGCGCGCCCTTGGCGATCAGCGCGTCCAGCCATTTCGGCGACTTGAAGAACACATACCACGGATCATCCGGCAGGGTGTCGGCCATGGTCTTGATGACGTGGGCCATGGTGTCCAGGCCGACCACATCGGAGGTGCGGTAGGTGGCCGACTTGGGACGACCGATCAGCGGACCGGTCAACGCATCGACTTCGTCGAAGCCGAGGCCGAAATTCATCGTGTGATGGATCGTCGCCAGGATCGAGAACACACCGATGCGGTTGCCGATGAAGTTCGGCGTGTCCTTGGCGTAGACCACGCCCTTGCCGAGGTTGGTGGTCAGGAAGGTTTCCAGTCCTTCCAGCACGGCACGGTCGGTGGTGCGGGCCGGAATCAGCTCGGCCAGATGCATGTAGCGCGGCGGATTGAAGAAGTGCACGCCGCAGAAGCGACCGCGCAGAGATTCTGGCAGGACATCGGCCAGCTTGTTGATGCCCAGGCCGGAGGTGTTGCTGGCCAGGATCGCGTGATCGGCGATATAGGGGCCGACCTTCTTGTACAGGTCCTGTTTCCAGTCCATCCGTTCGGCGATGGCTTCGATGACCAGATCGCAGCTCTTCAGCAGCTCCAGCCCGCTGTCGTAGTTGGCCGGCACGATGGCTTCGGCCAACTGCTTGCTGGCCAGGGGGGCGGGCTTGAGCTTGCCGAGGTTGCCGATGGCCTTGAGCACGATGCCATCGAGATTGCCGTCCTTGGCCGGCAGGTCGAACAGCACCGTATCGACATCGGCGTTGGTCAGATGTGCCGCGATCTGGGCGCCCATGACACCGGCTCCCAGCACCGCAGCGCGGCGTATTAGCAATTTATTGGACATATCGGGAGAAGTCCTGTGGTTTATGAAAGGGAAGTGGGAGAAGCCGCCTGGAAACCGGCGGCGGTGAATTGAATCAGCTCTTTCGCGGCCCGGTTGCGATACGCGCTCGGATCGGTATCGGGCGGCAGTCGGGACGAGTCGGAATCGGCCATGATGTAAGTCAGGGCGCCCGTCAGGAAATCCAGCCGCCAATAGAGTTCGTCCTTGCCCAGCGCGGGCAGGCATTCGGCGATGGCCTTGCTGAAGCTGCGCAGGACATGGCCGTACTGCTCGGACAGGAACTGGCGCAGGTTGCCAGCGTGCTCGGCATAGACGCGGGCCACGACCCGGATGAAGGCATCATCGCCATCATCGTTTTGCGCCAGCGCCAGAGCGGGTTCGATGAAAGCCGCCAGAATCGGCTCCAAGGCCCCCGGCCGTTCGCGCCGCGCCGCTTCCAGGAGCGTCATCCGCTGCGACGACAGTTCATCCATTCTGCGCCTAAATACTTCATTTATAAGGTTTTCTTTCGATCCGAAATAGTAGTTGACCGCAGCGATGTTGACGTTGGCCCTGCGTGTCACCTGGCGCAGGGAAGTGCCGGCGAATCCATGCGCGGCAAACAACTCTTCGGCGGCCCCAAGGATGCGGTCCCTGGTCGGAAAGGGGTCTGACTTGCTCATCGGCCACTTGAATCAAACGATTGTTTGATATTACCCGGGGTCTTGGAGCATGGTCAATTTGCATTGCAGCGGCGGCATCCGGCGCTGTGCAAAATGAACGAAATGAGGTTAAAATACACCGCTAAATCTTCAGTCTAAGTCCGCGTTTTGACGCGGGTTTTCCACCAGATCGGGACCCATCCGCAGGTCCGTTCATCTTCAGAGGGTATATCCATGGCATTGGAACGCACGCTGTCCATCATCAAACCCGACGCCGTCGCAAAAAACGTGATTGGTCAAATCTATGCGCGTTTTGAAAATGCGGGTCTGAAAATCGTGGCGGCCAAGATGAAACACCTGTCGCGCAAGGAAGCCGAAGGCTTTTACGCCGTGCATCGCGAGCGTCCTTTCTTCAATGCCCTGGTTGAATTCATGATCTCCGGTCCGGTGATGATCCAGGTGCTGGAAGGCGCAGGCGCCATCGCCAAGAATCGCGAATTGATGGGCGCGACCAATCCGAAGGAAGCGGCGACCGGTACGATTCGTGCCGACTTCGCCGATTCCATCGATGCCAATGCCGTGCACGGGTCCGACGCCGCCGAAACCGCGGCGGTGGAAATCGCTTATTTCTTCGCTTCCACCGAGCTTTGCCCGCGCTGAGGAACCGAGTGAGCGCCGTCCTTTCCAGACAGAATCTCTTCGAGCTCGACAGGGAGGGCATGGAGTGTTTTTTTGCCGAAACACTCGGCGAGAAGCGCTACCGCGCCCACCAGGTCATGAAGTGGATTCATCACCGTCATGTCACCGATTTCGAGGAGATGACGGACCTGGGCAGGGTGTTGCGGAGCAGACTCGCATCCGTGGCGGAAGTGCTTCCGCCACAGGTGCATTTCGACAGGCCTTCGTCCGACGGCGCGCACAAGTGGCTGCTGGGCATGGATGCGCGCAATGCCATCGAAATGGTTTACATCCCCGACAAGGGACGCGGCACCCTGTGCGTTTCCTCGCAGGTGGGCTGCGCGCTGAACTGCCAGTTCTGTTCCACGGCCACGCAAGGATTCAATCGCAATCTTTCCACCGCCGAGATCATCGGACAGGTCTGGGTGGCGGCGCGTCATCTCGGCAATGTGCCGCATCGTCAGCGCAGGCTGACCAATGTGGTGATGATGGGGATGGGTGAACCGCTGATGAACTTCGATAACGTCGTGCGTGCCATGAACATCATGCGCGACGACTTGGGTTACGGACTGGCCAACAAGCGCGTGACATTGTCCACCGCCGGCGTCGTACCGATGATCGACCGGTTGGCCGAAGTCTGCGACGTTTCGCTGGCGGTATCGTTGCATGCGCCGAACGACGATATCCGCACCGAGCTGGTGCCGCTCAACAGGAAGTACCCGATCGCCGAGCTGATGGATGCGTGCAAGCGCTATGCCATGAGCAGGAAGGGCACATCGATCACGTTCGGATATACGCTGATGAAAGGCGTCAATGACCAGCCCGAGCATGCGCACCAGCTGGCGCGGTTGATGAAGCGGTTCGACAACGCGGTACAGATGAAGGATGCCGGCAAGGTCAACCTGATTCCGTTCAATCCGTTCCCCGGAACCCGTTACGAGCGCGCCGACGAGGCGGGCATCCGGAATTTTCAGAAGGTCCTGCTGGACGCGGGTGTATTGGCCATGGTGAGGCGCACTCGAGGCGATGACATCGATGCGGCCTGTGGACAGTTGAAGGGACAGGTGATGGACCGTACCCGCAGGCAGACCGAATTCCAGCGCAGCCTGGATCGGCGGGCGGATGATAATAGATATGAAGTGGCTTGATTTCCGGGTTTTCCTGCCTTGCCTGATGCTCGCGCTGATGACCGGCTGTGGCAACAAGGCCACGCGTCCGCCCAAGGTCGAGCGGCAGATTGCGCCGGAGTACCGGTTCCGTGACAGCGCGCAGACCAAAAGCCGGATTGACTTCCGGCAGAACCTGGAGCGCGCCGCGCAAAATCTCTCGATCGGCCAGCTCGACGATGCCGAGCGAAACGTGCGCGCGGCGTTGAGGATCGATCCGCGTTCGGCCGATGCCTACACCATGCAGGCCATCATTGATGGCCGCCGCGGCGACAACAATGCGGCTGGCGAGAATTATCGCCGTGCCGCCGACCTGGAGCCCAAGCGCGGCGAAGTGCTCAACAACTACGGCGCCTGGCTGTGTTCCAACGGCTATCCGGCCGAGGCGCTGGTCTGGTTCGACCGCGCGCTGAACGATCCGAATTACTCCACGCCGGCAGCGGCGCTGGCCAACGCGGGCGGTTGCGCGCTGGAAACCGGGCAGTATGACCGCGTGGAATCGAATCTGCGGCAGGCGCTCGATCTGGAGCCGAGCAATGCCTATGCATTGATGAGCATGGCCAAGGACGAGTATCGGCTTCAGCGCTATTTCCAGGCCAGAGCTTTCATCGAGCGTCGGATTTCGGCTGCGCCCGTCAATCCGTCTGTGTTACAACTTGCAATCCAAATCGAAGAAAAGCTTGGCGACGGGACTGCCGCCAATCGTTATCGGCAACGGCTTCGGGCGGAGTTTCCGGAAGCGGCGGCTGTCAATTCCGAGAGCAATCCGTCGTGAATCACAAGTCTGATTCAAACACACGGGGAAACGCCGAGCTTGGCGGCGGGGTGCTGCGTGAAGCGCGCGAGGCAGCCGGGCTGGGCTTGCAGGAAGCCGCGCGACGCCTGCATACGACGATCCATATCGTCGAAGCCCTGGAAAATGGACAGTGGGAGCGCCTGGGTGCGCCGGTTTTCGTGCGTGGCCAGTTGCGTAGCTACGCCAAGCTGCTGGGCGTGGATGCCGATACGGTGTTACAACAGGTTCCGGTTGGGCGGGTGGAGTCTTCCGAACTGGTCAGCCGCAGCCATACGCCGTACTACCAGACCCTGCTGCAGAACACGACCCGGCGCCTGGTCTATGTGGTGTTCACAATCGGGTTCGTGGTTCCAGTGTGGTACGCGACCCGCTCGCACTTCGGCAGCGAAGCGCCTTCCGCGGCCGTTTCACTGGATGTGGTGCCGCCGATTCCTTCAGTGGCCGTGGCAGGCAATGCCTCTGTCGATGGCGCGACTGTGCAGGAACCTGTGACGCCGCCGCAGAACCGTCCGCTGCCGAGTGCCGATTCGGTACCCTATATCGCATCGCTGACGCCGCTCCCGCGTCCCATGCCGGCGGTGAACAACGCCGTGCTGTCGCTGAGTTTCAGGGGAGACAGCTGGATCAAGGTGTCCGCTCCGGACGGCAAGGTGATCGAACAGGGACTGATGAAACCAGGCGATCATCGCAGTTATGAAGCGGGAACCGTGGCACGGGTCGTACTGGGCAACTCGACCGAGGTCGACGTTCAGCAAGGTGGCCAGACAGTGGACCTGTCGCGGTTCCGGCGGGCGAATGTGGCCAGCTTTGCGGTATCCTCTGCGGGCGTTGTGACTTCCACGGCCGAATAGCCGGCGAAGCCGCTTTCCGAAAACATATCCATCCACCCCTCCGATGGCGGGGGCGAGAGAGTCTGCATGGCGATTGATGATTTGCTCGATGAGTACGAACAAAGTGAACGTGTCCGCAGTTGGCTGAGGAAAAATGGCGCCGGAATCATCGGCGGCGTCGTTCTGGGTATCGCGGTGATCTGGGGATACCAGCAATGGAAGAATCATCAGGCGCGACAGGCGCACGATATCTATTCGCGGTACGAAGAAGTGCTGAAGCAGATCGGCGACGGAGACCTGGAGAAGGCCGGCGCGGGTTTCACCGCTCTCAATAGCGACAGCCACCATATGTACGCCACGCTGGCGGCGCTGCAGCTGGCCAGGGCGCAGGTCAATGCGGACAAGCTTGATGACGCGATCGCGACCTTGCGCGCGACCCGGGCGGATCCCGTGCTGCAACCGCTGGTCAACCTGCGCCTGGCGCGCCTGTTGCTGCAGACCGACAAGGTCGATGAGGCCTTGACCGTGCTCGGTCAGGCCGACGACAGCGCCAGCCTGGAGGCGCGCGCCGACGCATTGCTGGCCCAGGGCAAGCGTGACGAGGCCCGCGATACGTACAGCAAAGCATTGAACGGACTGGATGTCGCCTCGGCGCAGCGGAATCTGATCGAGCTGAAGCTCATCGATGCCGGCGGCAGCGTACCCAAGCCCGCAGAACCCATTTAACGGAGGCGCGGATCCATGAGGTTGAAAGGTATCGCGGCGGTTGCCGCACTGGCGGTCGCACTGTCCGGCTGCAGCACCGTCAAGGGCTGGTTCGGCGGCAAGAAGAACGAGGCCAAAAAGGCGACGGAGCCTGCGGAGCTGGTCGATTTCACGCCTTCGGTGACGGTGGAAAGATTGTGGACCGCCAATGCGGGCGATGGCGGCAAGCACCTGGGATTGCGGCAGGGTCCGGTGGTGGCGGACGGCAAGGTCTTCGCGGCGGCGGTGACCGATGGTGTTCGTGCCTTCGATCTGCATACCGGCAAGCTGGTCTGGCAGTACCAGCAGGATCGCAAGTCGAGAATGCGCCTTTCCGGCGGCCCCGGCGTGGGTGGCGGCTTGGTCGTCGTAGGCAGCCTGGATGGCGATGTGGTCGCCCTCGATGCGGAAACCGGCACCGAGCAGTGGCGCGCGACGGTGCCCAACGAGATCATCGTGCCGCCACTGGTCGCCCAGAACACCGTATATGTCCGCAGCAACGACGGTCGCGTCACCGCGTTCGACGCGGTCACGGGTAATCGCCTGTGGTTCAATGCGCAGGAAATGCCCAGCCTGACGGTACGCGGCAATGCGTCACTGACGCAGGGACCGGGCTTCATCTTTGTCGGTAACGACGACGGTACGCTGGCTGCCCTGACGATGCAGGATGGACGGCCGTTGTGGGAGTTGCCGATCGCGATGCCGGAAGGCCGTACCGAGCTGGAGAGAATGGTCGATATCGACAGCGCCCCGGTGCTGGAAGGTGCAACGATCTATGTCAGCAGCTATGGCAACCAGACTCTGGCACTGGATGGTCCGAGTGGTCGGCCGCTCTGGCAAAGCGCACGCGGCGGCATCGGCGGGTTGGGAGCTTCCTCGGCCAGCCTGCTGCTCAGCGACAACGGCGGCTCGGTCTATGCGCTGGACAAGATCAACGGCTCGGCAACCTGGTCACAGCCGGCACTGGCGCGACGCTTGCCCACGGGCCCTGCGGTGCAGGGCGACTATGCGGTGGTGGGTGACTTCGACGGTTATGTGCATTGGCTGAAGCTGGAAAACGGCGAGGTGGCCGCGCGCGCGCGCGCCGGCGGCAAGCCGATCCAGGCCCAGCCGGTGGTGGCGGACGGTATTCTGATCGTGCAGAACATCGAAGGCCGTCTGACCGCGTTCCAGCTCAAATACTGATATCCGGAGGAACCTCGTCGTGATGCTGCCACTGGTCGCCCTGGTCGGACGGCCGAATGTCGGCAAGTCGACGCTGTTCAATGCGCTCACGCGCACGCGTGATGCGTTGGTGCACGACCAGCCCGGCGTGACCCGGGACCGCAACTACGGTATCTGCCGGCTGTGCGAGGAAACGCCTTTCGCGCTGGTCGATACGGGCGGCATAGCGGGCGACGAACAGGGTCTGGCGGGCGCGACCGCCCACCAGGCCCGCGCCGCGGCCGCCGCGGCCGATCTGGTGCTGTTCATCGTGGACGGACGCGAAGGCGCCTCGGCGCTGGACGACGAGATACTGTCCTGGCTGCGCAAACTGGCGCGGCCGACTCTGCTGGTCATCAATAAGATCGACGGCACCCACGAAGCGATGGTGCGTTCGGAATTCGCCCGCTACGGGTTTTCGGATGTGCTGGCGATATCGGCCGCGCACCGGCAGGGCATCGACGATCTGGCCGACGAGATTCTCGGGCGATTGCCGGAACAGGGCGAGGCGCCCGTGCCGGACGACGATCCGGGGCGGATCAGGATCGCGTTCGTCGGACGCCCGAATGTCGGCAAGTCCACCCTGGTCAACCGCCTGCTTGGCGAAGAGCGCGTGATCGCCTCGGATGTTCCCGGTACGACGCGCGATTCGATCTCGGTGGATATGGAACGTGACGGCCGGCCTTACCGGCTGATCGATACCGCAGGATTGCGGCGCCGTTCCAGGATCGAAGCGGCGGTGGAAAAATTCAGCGTGGTCAAGACGCTGCAGGCCATTGAGCAGGCTCAGGTCGCGGTGCTGCTGATCGATGCCAGCGAGGGCGTGACCGACCAGGACGCCAGCATCCTCGGCGCCATCCTGGACGCGGGGCGCGCGCTGGTCATCGCGGCCAACAAGTGGGATGGCTTGACGACCTATCAGCGGCAGCAGGCCGAGGCGCTGTTGACGCGCAAGCTGGGATTCGTGCCCTGGGTCGAGCCGGTCCGCATTTCCGCCAAACATGGCTCGGGATTGCGCGAGTTGTTCTCGGCCATCCATCGTGCCCATGCTTCGGCGCTGCGCGAGCTCGGCACCAGCGAGGTGACCCGGGCGCTGGAAGCCGCCTACGAGGCCAATCCGCCGCCGAGCATTCGCGGCCATGTGTCCAAATTGCGTTTCGCCCATCCGGGCGGCAACAATCCGCCGACCATCGTGATCCACGGCAACCGCCTCAAGGATCTGCCGGATTCTTACAAGCGCTATCTGGAGAATTTCTTCCGCAAGCGTTTCAACCTGGTGGGCACTCCGGTGCAACTGGTCTTCCGGGAAGGCCACAACCCTTACGAAGGCAAGAAGAACGAGCTCAACGAACGGCAGCAGGCCAAGCGTCGGCGCATGCTGCGGCACGTCAAGAAGCGCGATTGACCGCCGTTGTACGGATAACCGAGGACTCCGAGCGCCAGAGGAACCCACCTGCGCATCTACGACAAGGTGGCGCTTGCTGTCGGGCTTGCCTCGGTCCGTCGGATTCGAACCGGTTTCCGCCCCGCCCCGGGGGGACTGGCCACATTCGCCGCATCAATGCTGGCGCGGCCCCAATCGATCCGGTCGTGCCCACGTGAACGGCGCAACAATGCGGCACGGTCATCCACGCAATGACGGCGTCCCCCTTTGGGGGAGGGGGTAAACACCGGAATCAGCGGCTCGAGTGCCGACCAGAGTTCGTGACTGATTTTGCGTCTTGCCATGCCTCGCAGCATACGTTGCGTAGGCATCACGTCTGGTTGTGTTGGTGGCTCTAAGGCAGAACGCCGTGAAGGAACATCTGCACGCCTTTGTATGCATCTTGCTTGATCTGCACGGCATCCGTACTCGGAAGCGGGTTGTTGAAGCTGAGCGCGATATCGCCCAGCACGATCATGTAGTAGTAATGCGACGCCAGTCTTGGCGATTGGAGCCGCAGGCGGCCGGCTTCTTTTTCACGCTGGAAATATTTTTCCAGGGATTCGTGCGCAGGCGTGATGCCGTGTTCGCGAAACCAATCACGCAACTCGGGGAACGCCAGTCCTTCGCTGAAGGAAACACGCAGCGCGATGATGTGCTCGGGTTCCAGCATGGCATCGATGAGGGAATCGACGATGTCCATCAATGCCAGCTGCGGCGGAAGCGGGGATTCGTGCAGTACATTGAGGCGCTTGCTGAAACAGTTGATGCCCTTTTCCATGATGGCCTGGACCAGGCCTTCCTTGTCTCCGTACACGCGGTACAAGGTGGAGAGCGAACCGCCCGCCTTGGCGACGATGTCGGTGAGCCGTGCGTTCTGGCAACCCTTTTCCAGAAAGATATCGATGGCGGCATCAAGGAACTTCTGGGCCCGTATTTCGCCGCGCCGACGCAGGCCGACCTTGGGACGTTGGCGCGGCGCGGTTGCTGTGAAGTTGACGCAGGATAACGGTGGATCTTCTTCGGTTTTGTTCTTTGACATAAGAATCGATTGCCCGATACGACGAGATAGAGACATCGGATCAACCCCCGGATCCCTATATAGGGTCGTTGCCGTAGAGCGGTCTGATAGTGTGGCTTATATCACAGAAAAATGTGGCGTCAATTCAGTGATAGTCGAATCGTTGCAGCCGCAGTCAAAGGTGCGAGTACGGCCCCGATTGCCAGGCCGGCAGCCAGCATCAGCAGGGCGCCTGAAGCATCCAGTCCTTGTGCGCTTGCGGAAACGCTGCCTGCGCCGAAGACCAGGACCGGAACGTATAACGGTAATGCTAATAACGCCATCAATACGCCTGCTCTGGGCATGCCGATGGTCAACGCGGCGACGACCGACCCGAGCAGGCTCAACAACGGCGTTCCCAGTGCAAGTGAAATCAGCAATACCGGTAATTGAGAATGCGGCAAATGCAGCAGCTCCCCCAGGAACGGCGTGGCGACAATCAAAGGCAGCGCGGTTGTCGCCCAATGCGTGAATACGCGTACCGCTACCAACCAGCCAAGCGGAATGGGCGATAGCAACCATTGCTCCAGCGAACCGTCTTCCATGTCGCCGCGAAACATCGAGTCCAGAGTCAACAATCCGGCCAACAGCACCGCCAGCCAAAGGACGGCGGATGCCACCTTGGACAGCGTCTCCGCTTCGCCACCCAGAGCCAGCGCGAACAATGCGACCACCAATATCGCGAACATCGCCGGTTGCAATGCATCGCCGCGCCGGCGCCATACCAGTCGCAGGTCACGTGCCAGCAGGGCATAACCCGCCTGGAGAAGCGAAGGCGTATTCACAGTATGGCTCCTCCCAGTTCCAGCATCCGTGTGCGCACCGGCGGGGCGGCATAAGCGCCATGCGTCGTGACCAGCGCGGCGCCGCCGTCGCGCAGATGTGCCGAGATCATCCGGTTGACCAGGTTGATGCCTTCCAGGTCCAGGTTTGCATAAGGCTCGTCCATCAGCCATAGCGGCGCCGGCGACAGCCAGATGCGGGCCAGGCTCAGCCGTTTTTTCTGGCCGGCGGACAATTGCCTTGCCGGGGCGTCTTCGTAACCGGACAGTCCCACGATCGTCAATGCATCGGCCGGCTGCTGATTGGGGCGGCAGCCATGCAGCCGGCATAGAAAGTGCAGGTTTTCCTGCACGCTCAAGTCGGCTTTCAGTCCGGGCAGATGCCCCAGATAGGCGATGGCATGGGCGCGCAGGTCGTGCGCCGCTGCCTTGCCATTGATTTCGATCTTCCCGGTATCAGCGCGCAGCAGACCCGCCAGAACCTTCAGCAGCGTGGTCTTGCCGGCGCCGTTGCCGCCCTGGACCAGCAGAGCTTCGCCCATGTCGACGGCGAAATCCAGCGGACCGAAGACGGGCATGTCGTCACGCGAGAAAACCAGACCGTGTGCCGACAGCAGGGGAGAGGCGGATGGTGTTGGGGAAGTCATCGGGAGAATCGGGGTCCGCCTGGCGGATGAGTACGGTGGCCCATTGTATTCGGTCATGTGATGGCCACCGAATCAATCTTCCCCGGCCCATTCCACCCAGGGCATCCGGACGTGGGCGACGGGTGGCAAGTACATGCGTAGCCGGACAGGTTGCGAATGCTCCCAGAAAAGCACTCCCGTCTGGCCGAACCGCCGTGCCAATGCATCGACGGCAGGCCGGTCCAGATCGGTCGCCAGCCAGCCCGGTTCGAGCCATCGTTCCTCGGAATCGCTGGCAGTGCTGGGAAAGATGGCGATATTCAAGGCGTCCAGCCGCCGGCGCAAGACTCGATTGGCGAGCTGGTTCTCCTCTTGCGGAAGGCGGCGGGAACCGGGATTGAACGCCGTGATCACGGCATAGCGCTTTGCCGGAAAGAGCGCTTCCAGGCGGCCGGCGCGCCGTCCCGGCGTTATCCCGACTTCGCCTTGCGGCAGCGAAACCCGATACAGGGCCGATGCGTATGATTCCATCAACGCTTGCAGGGAATTGTCGTCCTCGGTCATGCCGCAGCTCCGGCCATCGATTGCGTACACTTTACCGGTCGCTCCCTCCGGATTTCAGCATGGTCCCCGACACCAAACTACCGACGGTAGGTACCACCGTTTTCACCGTCATGTCGCATCTGGCGGCGCAGCACGATGCAATCAACCTCGGGCAGGGATTCCCCGATTTCGATGTGCCAACGCGATTGATCGACGAGCTGGAGCGGGCGATGCGGCAGGGGCGCAACCAGTATCCACCGATGACGGGAGTGGCTTTGCTGCGGCAGGCGATAGCCGAAAAGAGCACGCGCTGCCACGGCGTCAAGGTCGACCCGGAGACCGAAGTCACGGTGACCAGTGGCGCGACCGAGGCCTTGTTCGATGCCATTCATGCGGTGGTGCATGCCGGCGAGGAAGTCATCGTCCTCGATCCCGCCTACGACTGCTATGAGCCGGCGATCGACCTGACCGGCGCGCGTGCGGTGCACGTACCGCTGGACCCGCAGACCTTTGCCGTGGATTGGGGGCGGGTACAGGCCGCCATCACCACGCGAACCCGAGCGGTGATCGTCAACAGTCCGCACAATCCTTCCGGCGCGATGATGAGCGCGGACGACATGGCGGCGTTGACGGATATTCTGCGCGGCACCGACATCTTCCTGATTTCCGACGAGGTCTATGAGCACATCGTCTATGACGGGCGCAGCCACGAGTCGGTCCTGCGCCATCCGGAACTGGCGCAGCGCGCTTTCGTGGTTTCGAGCTTCGGCAAGACCTTCCATTGCACTGGCTGGAAACTCGGCTATGCGATCGCGCCGCCGGCGCTGACGATCGAGTTCCGCAAGGTGCATCAATACAATACCTTCACCAGTTTCGGCCCGGCGCAACATGCGTTTGCGGCGATGCTGCGCGATGAGCCGGAACATTATCTGCAACTGGGCGCGTTCTATCAGGGCAAGCGCGATGCATTCGGCCAACGGCTGGCCACGACCCGGCTGAAGCCGCTGCCGGTGGCCGGCGGCTATTTCCAGTTGGTCGATTATTCGGATGTCAGCGATCTTGCCGATATGGATTTCGTTCGCTGGCTGACAGTGGAAAAGGGCGTGGCCGCGATTCCGCTGTCTCCGTTCTATCGAATTCCGCCGCAAGGGCAACGACTGGTCAGATTGTGCTTTGCCAAGAACCCGGCCACGCTGGATGCGGCCATCGCCAGGCTGCAACAGTTGTGATCCGACATCGATGGAGACCTTCGGGATGAATGATCTGCGTGTATCCCTGGTGCAGGGCGAAACGCGCTGGCATGATCCGGGCGCGAATCGTGATTATTACCGCGAGCTGATCGCGCCGCTCGCCGGCCGTACGGATCTGGTGGTGTTGCCGGAAACCTTTACCAGCGGCTTCTCCAACGAGGCGATGGAACAGGCCGAGACGATGCAGGGAGCCAGCGTGGCCTGGATACGGGCGCGGGCCGCCGAACTCGGCGCGGTAGTGACCGGCAGCGTCCAGCTGCGCGCTGCCGAAGGGGTGTTCAACCGGTTGCTGTGGGCGAAACCGGAAGGTGAGCTTGCGTACTACGACAAACGGCATCTGTTCCGTTATGCGGGAGAACATAAGCGCTACAGCGCGGGCGTGGACAGGCTGAGCGTGGAATGGAACGGCTGGAGGATCAATCCGCAGATCTGCTACGACCTGCGTTTCCCGGTGTTCTGCCGCAACCGCTTCGATGTCGAGCGCGCCGGGCAGATGGATTTCGACGTGCAGATTTTTGTGGCCAACTGGCCGGCGGTTCGTGCACATGCGTGGAAGACGCTACTGCGGGCTCGCGCCATCGAGAACCTGTGCTATGTGATCGGCGTCAATCGTGCCGGCACGGATGGCAACGGACTCGAATATGCCGGCGACAGTGCCGTCATCGACTTTCTCGGACAGACACAGATCGAGCTGAGCAGCTGCGAACAGGTGGTGACGACGGTGTTGTCCGCGCGGGAACTGAAAGCACACCGGGAGGCGTTCCCGGCAATGCTGGACGCGGACTCGTTCAGCTGGAAATGAAACCAGGATCGACAAGGCCGCTTTCGGTGCCTTGAGGATCGTTTTCGGGGCGTATATCCACGGCGTCGTTGTTTGATCCGACGGAATCCGTTGTTCGCTTGGGACGGGAAAAAAACCGCCCGCGTGGTTAATCCTCCTGGGATATCGAAGGAACGATCAGCGGTTGCCGCTGCGTCCGCGCAGACCGCGGTGTTGTTGTGACGGGTGCTTATGCGGGGTATCGTGGGTATTTGCGGTATAGCGAAAAGGAAATTCTATGACTGTTGCGGCGGTAAGCCGTTGCCCGTGATCGCTGGAGCGGGAGCGACGGCAAGTGCGGGCAATGGTCTCTTGCTCGGTTCGTCTAGCGCTCCCCGTTGGAGCAATACGATTGGATATATCACCAATCATTCGCCGCGTATTTCACAGCTATGCCTTGGAGCGCTTCCGTTTATGGTGATCGCGCTACTACGGTCGATCCGGCAATATATTGCATGTCGGCGGGTGCGGGTGTTGATGCGCTTGGCACTTACCAAGGTGCGTCATGCCGGTGCGTTACAGAGCAAGTAACGCCGTACCACATTGATGAAACGATATGTCTTTATCTTGCGCGTCATGGCGCGCCGTACAATCCTTATAAGCAGGTACCTCAAGATGGCGGGCGTTTGGCGTTTGGCGTCTGGTCCTGTTACTGCCGTAAGTTCGGAGTGGGCGGGGAGCAATGGGGATAAGGTGAATTTCTCCGATGGAAAGAAGGGCGCTGCTTTATATTCATCCCTCAATTAATAACGTTGAGGTTGATGGAATCTACGCATTCGAAATCTGGGTATCCTACATAGACTGACATGCTTACCCCGGTTCCTCGATAGTCGTATATCTTGTAATCAGATGGACCGAAGGTGCCTGGGGGTTCACCGTGCGCTCCTGAAATCTGGATAAACCGTTCTAATGGAAAGCAGGGCGTCTTCGAGACAGTGAGAGAGATTTTACCGACATTAGTGATTAACTCGGATGGCTTTGGAGTAAGCTGCAATTCCGATGTACTTACATTTAACAGAATGTAGCCATCGGCAAGAACCAGTTCTCCTTCTCTTTCTGTATCCAGATAAGAAATGCGCCCGTTTTTGAGGTGAGCTGCATACCGGCGATAGAAGAATGCCGCGACTTGATCGAGTCCGGCTCGTCCCTGTTGGACGGGCAGGCTTAGCAGTTGTTCCAGACCGAGTTCGGGCCTCTTACTTGCGGGAGGCCCGGACTTGGTGGTTGTTCCGGCGCATCCACTTATGGCGAGTGCCATGACACTCCATGCGAACCAACGGGAATGTAGAACGTCTGGTAGGGGCAACATTGCGTATCCTTGTATCGACATGATAGGTTCACTGTGGGATTAGTATAGGGGTAAATAGGTCATGTCAAGCGAAGCGGAATGGCAAAGAATACGGGAATCACTGTTACGGAATGAGCAGTTTATCGATATGCCTTTGGGCTTACGGGAAGTCATCCTGCACTCTCCCACGGCCAGTCGTCAGTTCGAGACGTTCTTTGCCAACAGTGGCGTTATTGAACATCGTCTGGATGAAGAGTTAGCTCACTATCGTGGCACCGAGCCTCCAAGAATCGTTGTCAACAGGTTCAAATATGAACAGGCAATACTCCCTCATCGTGACGACATGCGCAGGAGCCTGTTTTCGATCATGGCGCATGAAATTGGTCATGACGCTATCAACTATGAAGCGCACCCATTCCGTGGCAGTACCGAGGAAGAATACGTTTCCTATCGTGCTGAACATGAGGCACTGGCGATCCATAATGCATTCGTCATCTTCAAGGAATTGAAGGA
>JAISFF010000013.1 GCA_031263725.1 Lysobacteraceae bacterium
GTGGTGATCGATCTGCAGACACGACAGGTGTTGGGCTACAGTCTGGCAGAGCGCATGCCCGATGATCTGGTGCAACAGGCGTTCCTCAATGCCTGCTGCACTTCTCCAGCAGCAATCGGTACGCTGTTTCATTCCGATCGCGGTAGCCAGTACGCCAGTAGAGCGTTTTGCAAGCTCCTGGGTTCTCACGGTTGGGTGCCGAGCATGAGCCGCACTGGCAACCCGTGGGATAACGCGGTGGCTGAAAGCTTCTTCGCCACGCTCAAGAACGAAGAAGTCACCGATGTTTATGCCACCCAGGCACAGGCGCATATCCGCATTGCAAACTACATCCATGGTTTCTACAATCCCATCCGCTTACACTCGACATGGGCTATTGGTCTCCCGATGAGTATGCCAGCAGACTGAAGCAAGTGGCTTGATTCGACGCTTTATGGCCTCCGACAGCTGGGGGCAAGATCAGCAAGATCATTCCTGAATTCCAAGCGGGATACATCTGGGGGGGGGGCTTTGGGGGCAATAATTTATTGTGTGATTTTTTATTATTTGATATTAACGTACTGGGATGGTAATTCGATGGCTGTGAAAACGGGTCATTTGAGATGCGTTGGCCATCGCCGACTGGATTTTGAAGAGTCGTATCGGTTACAGCGATGAATGCGGTTCAAGGAGCATGACAGTGAAAATCCATATTCTCGGTATAGCAGGCACCTTCATGGGCGGCGTGGCGGCATTGGCGCGCGAATCCGGTGTCGAGGTCGAGGGCAGCGATCAGGCAGTGTATCCGCCGATGTCCACGCAGTTGGAGAAGCTCGGTATCGCGCTGCGGCAGGGTTATGTGGAGGAGAACATTTCTCCGGACTGCGACCAGATCGTGATCGGCAATGCTTTGTCGCGTGGCAATCCGGCGGTCGAGGCGGTGCTGGATGCGGGTAGCCGCTACATCTCGGGGGCGCAATGGCTGGCCGAAAGGATCCTGCCGGGACGCGATACGCTTGCGGTTGCAGGTACGCATGGCAAGACCACGACCACGACCATCCTGGCCTATCTGCTGGAAACGGCTGGACGCGCGCCGGGTTTCCTGATCGGTGGCGTGCCGGAGGACTTCGGCGTTTCCGCGCGCCTGGGCAGTGGCCGTGAGTTCGTTGTGGAAGCGGACGAATACGACACTGCGTTTTTCGACAAGCGCAGCAAGTTCGTGCATTACCGGCCGCTGGTCGTGATCCTCAACAATCTCGAATACGACCACGCGGATATTTTTCCGGATGTTGCGGCGATCCAGCACCAATTCCATCATCTGCTGCGCACCGTGCCCCGGCGCGGACGCCTGATCGTCAACGGCGAGGATCCGCGTCTGGCCGAAGTGCTGGAAATGGGATGCTGGACGCCGGTGGAACGTTTTGGATTCGCGGACGATTGCGAGTGGCGCGCCGAACTGCTGGTCGAGGATGGCAGCTGCTTCGCGGTATCGCATCGCGGCCAATCCTGTGGCGTGGTGAAGTGGCCGGTGCTGGGCCGGCACAACGTATTGAACGGTCTGGCCGCGTTGGCGGCCGCCAACGCCGTGGGGGTGGATATCGCCGATGTGATGCCGGCGCTGGAGCGCTTCCACAGCGTCAAGCGCAGGCTCGAGGTATTGGGCGAGAAACGCGGCATTACCGTCTATGACGATTTCGCGCATCATCCGACCGCGATCCAGGCCACGTTGCAGGGTTTGCGCGCCAAGGTCGGGAATGCGCGGATATTGGCGGTGCTGGAGCCGCGCAGCAACTCGATGCGGCTCGGTGCGCATGCGGATGCATTGGCGCCGTCGTTGCGCGATGCGGACCAAGTGATTTTCCTGCATCGGCCGGAACTGTCCTGGGATGCCGGCACGGTGATCGCGGCGGTCCGCGGCGAGGCGACGACCGTGCCGGATGTGGATCGTCTGTTGCAGGCATTGGCAGCGGTGGTCGCTCCCGGCGATCATGTGGTCTTCATGTCCAATGGTGGTTTCGATGGCGCGCCCCGGCGATTCCTGGCCGCGCTGGATCGTTGAGTTGAGACGCGGTTCGCATCGATGTCATGAGCGATTCTGGTTCCGACTTGCCGCTGTTCCTGTCGCAGAAAGTATTGCTGCCCGAAAGCCGCCTGACGCTGCGCCTGTTCGAGCTGCGCCATCTGGACATGCCGTCCGATTGCTGCCGGTGCGGACGCGGATGCGGCACCCTCGCAGGTATGCGCTTCGATCTCGCTTCCCATGACACTGCGCTGGTCGCACTGCCAAAAAGCTGCCGATAGGACGGTATGCCCAAGACAAAAAATCCAGAAGCCGCTGCTTGGTCATGGTCGGCAGCCGGACCGAATCCCATACCGGGGTCCAGCTGAAACGCTGACCGCACGCCCGACATTTCAGGCGGCCATCCGCCAGTCGATAGTGTCGGGCACCCTCACAAGCAGGGCGTCGTTTCATGACCGGATCCTCGCAAATCTGGTCAGGTTTGCTCAGGAATTACTTTTTTTACCGCGACATTCTTGAGTTCGATGTACCGGGGCAGGCCGTCCTGGCGGTAGGGCAGCGGAGCCTCGCCCTGGATCAGCGGCCGCAGGTAGCGCCGCGCCGCGGCGGTGATGCCGAAACCATCCTTGCGCAGGAAGCGGTTCGGTATTTTCTTTTCCCGGTTGGCGATCCTGGTCAGGGGCACGGCTTCGATCCTCCAGCGATAGGGACTGTCCGAAGTGCGCACGATCGCCGGCATCACGGCGTTCTGGCCCCTGAGTGCCAATTGCACCGCCGCCTTGCCGACGGCCTGCGCCTGTTCCCAGTCGGTCTTTGATGCGATATGCCGGGCCGAGCGCTGCAGATAGTCCGGCAATGTCCAATGCACCTTCATGCCCAGCTCGTCCTTGATCCTCGCGGCCAGATGCGACGCGACGCCTCCCAACTGGATATGCCCGAATGCATCCTTGCTGCCGCCGGCATCGGCGACGAAGCGGCCATCGGCATAGCGGATGCCTTCGCTGGCGACGACGACGCACCAACCGACTTTGGCGACCGTTTTCCTGACCTTGGCCAGGAAGGCCTTTTCGTCGTAGACCCGTTCGGGGAACAGGATGATCTGCGGGGCTTCTTCCGGCGATGCGCCCGCCAGCCCGGCGGATGCGGCGATCCATCCGGCATGGCGGCCCATGGCCTCGTATACGAAAACCTTGGTCGAGGTGTCGGCCATCGCGGCCACATCCAGCGCCGCTTCGCGCACGGATACGGCGGTGTACTTGGCCGTGGAGCCGAAGCCGGGGCAAACGTCGGTGACGGCCAGATCATTGTCGATGGTCTTGGGTACGCCGATGCAGGTCAGCGGGTATTTGAACGCCTTGGCCAGCTGCGAAACCTTCAGCGCCGTGTCCGCCGAGTCGTTGCCGCCGTTGTAGAGGAAATAGCGGACATTATGCGCCTTGAGAACTTCGAGCAAGCGTTCGTACTTGGCCCGGTCCTCTTCCAGCGATTTCAGCTTGAAGCGGCAGGAGCCGAACGCGCCGCCCGGCGTATGCGCCAGCGCGCGGATGGAAGCCGCGGACTCCTTGCTGGTGTCGATCAGTTCTTCGCGCAAGGCGCCGAGGATTCCGTTGCGGGCCGCCAGCACCTTGACCTTGCAGGCGCGGGCTTCGCTGATCACGGCCGCGGCGGTGGCATTGATGACGGCGGTCACACCGCCGGACTGTGCGTAGAGAAGATTGCCTTGGGCCATGCGAGAGGACTCCTTATACCTTGGAATGGGAGGGGCGGCGATGCTTTGGGGACTGCGCCCGGATGCGGTAAGCTGCGCCGGCAGATTCCGCGCGGCGCTTATTGTCGACTCATGAAGTCTAACGCCAGCCGGCGGGAACGGGCCATTTCTAGTTCACTGGAGTCACGATCGATGCGATTGGTATTTCTGGGTCCGCCCGGTTCGGGCAAAGGCACGCAGGCGGCACGCCTGAAAGAACACTTGAACGTACCGCATATCTCAACCGGTGACCTGTTGCGCGCCGAAGTGGCCGCCGGTACCGAGCTCGGGCTGAAGGCCAAGGAAGTCATGGCGCGCGGCGATCTGGTCTCCGACGACATTCTTCTGGGGATGCTGGAATCGCGGCTGGGCCAGCCGGATGTCGCCAGTGGATTCATCCTCGATGGCTATCCGCGCAATCTGGCCCAGGCAGCCGCGTTGGGCGAGTTGCTGAACAAGATCGGGCAGCCCTTGGACGTGGCGGTGCAAATGGCGGTCGGCACCGATCTGCTGGTCGAACGGATCGCGGGGCGCGCCAAGGCCGAAGGCCGCGAGGACGATACCCCCGAGGCCGTGCGCAAGCGTCTGCAGGTCTATGAAGACTCCACTGCTCCGGTGATCGGTTTTTACGGGAAGCAGGACAAGCTGGCTCGCGTCGATGGCGTGGGTTCGATGGATGAGGTGTTCGACCGGATCGTCAAGGCGATCGGCGAGTATGCATCCTGAGTTTCGTTCACGGGCTCCGCATCGCAGTGGAAGTACGGCCTTCGCCCGAACAGCGGCAGGAAATGAATCCGCCGGGTCCGGCTTCCCATGCGCGCGAACCGTCACCGGAAACGGAGCCACGCTCGCATGAGTCTCCCCCGGTATCCTCGCCGCAGGCTTTCGCCACGCCCGCCCAGCTATCAGCCGCCGCCGTTGGATCTGCGTATTCCGGCGCATCCGGGACATAGCGGCTATACCGCGACACTGGCGGAAGTGCATCGAATGGAATCCGCCCGGAATATCGAGCATGGCCGGCATAGCGAAAGGATTGCAATGGCCCTGACCGTCGCAGCGGCCGAAAACAGATTGCAGGGCATCACCCATGTCGAGATCGAGGGAAAGCGGATCATCGGCCTGTAACGCTCCGGCCCGGATCCGCCGAGGCGGGTGGGGATCGATTCGGACGAAGCCCTGCGGCGGCCGGTCGAGCGCCATGCACGACGCTGGCGGGAGACGTCGTTCGCCGCATTGCCTGTCCTCGCAGCCCCCGGCCCAGCGTACCCGCGAGGACGAGCGGGTTCTGGAGCGGCTGTCTCCCCAGGCCACGTTTGCCTATCCGCGGGAACGCACGCCGGATCATTTCTCCGATGCGATGGTATTGGAAACCCGGCGCCGCGCGCATGAGGCGGGAATCGATACTCCGGACAGGATCGGCAGCTACGTGATCGTGGGAGACAAGGTATCGATCATGGGCGAGCGTATCGAGCAGCGCGCGATGATGGGCCTGATCCAACCCGTCCCGCCTTGAATGTCTGGGCGCTCAATCCGGCGCATCTGGTCGAGCGGAAAGCCTGCATCATCGCGGGACTATGGGAGAACGATCGGCATTTCCATTCGTTCTACGCACGCTTGCCCGCCCGGATGAAGATCGCAAGGAATCGCGACAAAGTGCTTGCCGCTCTCGGTAGAATCGAGTGGCATTTTACATACTGGAAAACGACATGCCTGAACTCCCTATCCGTATCGGCCAAGGTTTCGATGTGCATGCCTTTGGCGAAGGCGACTTCCTCATGCTGGGCGGCGTCCGCGTGCCGCATACGCAGGGCGTGCTGGCGTACAGCGATGGCGATGTGGTCATCCATGCACTGTGCGATGCAATGCTGGGTGCGCTGGCACTGGGTGATATCGGTCGGCATTTCCAGCCTTCCGATCCGCAATGGGAGGGAGCGGACAGTCGCCTGTTCCTGCGGCAATGCCAGAAGATGTTGCAGGAGCGCGGCTGGCGGGTCGGCAACGCGGATATCACCGTGATCTGCGAACGTCCCAAGATCGGCCCGCACGCCGCGGCGATACGGGAAGTGCTGGCCCAGGATCTGGGGATTGCGCTGGACGATGTCGGCCTCAAGGCCACCACCAGCGAAACGCTTGGCTTCACCGGGCGCGGCGAGGGCATTGCCGCGCTCGCCACGGTACTGCTGGCCCGGCCGTGAGCGGATCGATGCGCGCATTGGGCGAGGCGGTGCTGGAGGCGAGGATTCGCGAGCAGCCGGAGGATTACCGGGTCGAGGAACTGCCGGCGTTCGAACCCAGCGGCGAGGGCGAGCATTGGCTGCTGGACATCGAGAAGCGCGGCATGAACACGGGGTTCGCGGCGCGACGCATCGCACAGTGGGCCGGGGTGTCGGAGCAGGCCATCGGCTACGCCGGTCTCAAAGACCGGCATGCGGTCACGCGGCAGCGTTTCAGCGTGCATCTGCCGCGCCATGTCGCACCGGCCATGGATACATTGCAGGGTTCCGATCTGCGGGTGCTGGAGGCGCACTGGCACTCGCGCAAGTTGCCGCGCGGCGCTTTGGCGGGTAACCGTTTCGTGCTGCTCCTGCGGCGGGTGCGAGGGCAAGCCGAGGCCATCGAGGCACGGCTGGCGGAAATTGCCGCGCGTGGTGTTCCGAATGCGTTCGGCGAGCAGCGCTTTGGCCGGGACGGCGACAACGTGGATGCGGCGCTGGCCATGTTCGATGGGCGCCGTGTGCGTCGCGAACAGCGCAGTCTGTTGCTGTCGGCGGCGCGCTCCGAGTTGTTCAACCGGGTTCTGGACGAGCGCGTCCGGCGGAATTGCTGGGACCGGCCGATGCCGGGAGATATCTGGATGTTGGCTGGCAGCCGCAGTGTGTTCGGCCCGGAACCTTGGAACGGGACATTGGCGGAGCGATTGGCGGCATTCGATATCCATCCGACCGGGCCGCTATGGGGCTTGGGCGAGCCGCGCAGCCAGGACGATTGTCGCGTACTGGAACTGGCGGTGCTGGAAGACCCGGTGGCCCGCGCGCTGGCTACGGGTCTGGAGCAGGCCGGCTTGAAGCAGGAACGGCGCGCACTGCGTCTGCGCCCCGGGAATATGCGCTGGGAGTGGCTAGGCCCGGACATGCTGCGCCTGTCGTTCGAGTTGCCGCCGGGCAGTTACGCCACGACGGTCCTGAGCGAGCTGGGAGATTGCGTCGATCCGATGCGGGGAGCGGAGGCAGGCTGAAGCCGGCGGATGTCGCGGCACCGGGCTCCTGTTTTTCCATTGCGGCTTCGTCGTGCGATCCGTGGCCTTGGCATCCGCCGGCCTGCCGCGCATCACCGGAAGCCATAATGGACAAACCCGGCGCCGAGGCCGGGTTCGTCGTGATGCACGAGGACGGAACGGATCAGAACGCGCCGCCGAAGGTGAACTGCAGGCGTTCGATTTCGTCGCCCGGCTTCTTCTTGATCGGGTAGGCGTAGCTGATCGAGATTGGGCCGACCGGCGCGCGCCACAACAGAGCGACACCAGCCGAGGCGCGCAGTTCGTTCGCCTCCCAATTGTCGTAGCCGTCGAATACGTTGCCGAAATCGATGAAGGCCGAAATGCGCGCCGAGGGGCTGTTGAACAGCTTCGGGAAATACATTTCGATCGAGCCGGTGGTCTTCAACGAACCGCCCAGCACCTGGCCGTCATAGTCGTAGAGAGTCGGTTCGGAGCGCGGACCCAGCGTATTGTCGCGGAAGCCGCGGACCGAACGGGTACCGCCCGCGTAGAAGTTCTCGAAAAAGGGCAGCCCGGAGGCGGTGACGGTCCGCACGTAGTTGCCGTTGGCATCGTAGATGTTGCGGGTGGCATCGCTACCATAGCTGTCGCCGTAGCCGACTTCGGCGCGGGTGTTCAGGATGAATGCCGGATGGATCGGCCAGTACTTGGAGATTTCGTAGTTGAGCTTCCAGTACTCGGCGGTGGAGCCGGGCAGGGTGGTTTCGAGGCTAATGCGCTGGTAGAGGCCGCGGGTCGGCATGAAATAGTCGTTGCGGGTATCGCGCGCCCAGCCCAGCTCGGTGCGCCACGCATGGAACGTGCGCTGTCCGGTCGCATCGATGTAATCGATGATCGCCTGCGGCGTGTATCCGGAATAGGTGGTGATTTCGTTGCTGTCGATGCCGAACAGCAGCGATACCGAGTCGGTCTCGGTGATCGGCAGTCCCAGCACCGCCTGCGCGGCCGCGTTGGTGCTGTTGTACTGCGCGGTGTTGTAGTCCGAGTAGTCCAGCTCGCGCCACCAGACGTTGTAGCCCAGCGACATGCCTTCGTCGGTGAAGAACGGATTGGTATAGGAGAACGAATAGCGCTTCAGGTAGCTGCTGCGCTGCGCTTCGACCGCGACACGGTTGCCGCCGCCGAGGAAGTTGTTCTGCGAGAGCTGGATCGAGGTGGTCATGCCCGATAGCTGCGAATAGCCCAGGCCGAACACGAAGCTGCCGGAGGTGGTTTCGGTGACGTTGAAGACCACATCGACTGCATCGGTGGTTCCGGCCACGGCCGGGGTCTCCACATCGACTGACTGGAAGTAGCCCAGCCGCTGCAGGCGGATCTTGGAGCGGTCGATCGCCGCCTGCGAATACCAGCTGTTCTCGAACTGGCGCATTTCGCGGCGCATCACTTCGTCGGAGGTGCGGGTGTTGCCCTTGAACACGATCCGGCGGACGTTGACACGCGGCCCGGGGATCACGTGCATGTTGATGGCCACGGTCCGGTCCGAGCGTTCGACGGTCGGGATCGGATCGACCTTGGCGAAGGCGTAGCCGATGTTGCTCAGGGTGCCGACGATCGAGTCCGAGCTCAATTCCAGCAGTGCGCGCGAGAAGGTGTCTCCCGCCTTGGGAATCACCAGGCGCTCGACTTCCTCCTGCGGCAGCACGGTGTCGCCGGTGACGCGGATGTCGGAGATCTTGTACTGCTCGCCCTCGGACAGGCCGACGGTCAGGAAGATGTCGCGCTTGTCCGGCGTGATCGCGACCTGGGCCGAATCCATGCTGAAATCGATGTAGCCGCGGTCCAGATACCATGAATTGAGGCGCTCGAAGTCGCCGGACAGCTTTTCCTTGGAGTACTGGTCGTTGCGGCGGTACCAGGAGTTCCAGCGGGTTTCCTGCGATTCCCAGTTCGCCAGGATGTCCTTGTCGGCGAACTCCTGGTTGCCGATCAGATTGATGTGGCGGATACGCGCGGCCTTGCCTTCCTTGATGGCGATCGCGACATCGACGCGGTTGCGGTCCAGGCGGCTGACGGTGGGCGTGATTTCGACGTTGTACTTGCCGCGGTTGTTGTATTGGCGGACCAGTTCCTGGGTGACGCGGTCCAGGCTCAGACGGTCGAAGGTTTCGCCTTCGGCCAGGCCGATGTCGCGCAGACCCTTGAGCAGGTCGTCGGTCTTGATGTCCTTGTTGCCGCTCAGCGTGAGCCGGTTGATCGCGGGCCGTTCCTGCACGGTGACGACCAGGATGTCGCCCTGGTGATCCAGTTGCACGTCTTCGAAGAAGCCGGTGCGGTACAGCGCCCGGATCGTTTCGGTGGCGGCGCTGGAGTTCATGGTGTCGCCGCGCTCGACGGGCAGGTAGGTGTAGACGGTACCGGACGAAATCCGCTGTAGACCATCGATACGGATATCGCCGATGGTAAAGGCGCTGCTGTCCAAGGCGGTTTGCGCCATCGCTGGAACGCTGAGGGTCGAAGCCAGAGCAAGGGAAAGCAGGCGGCGAGTGGGGAATCTCGTCATGTCACATCCGGGAAAGAAGATTTCAATGAATTCGGCAGGATGCCGTTGCAACGTGTCCAGGCAGTCGCCTTCATCCCGATGGCAACCTCAGTATGTCATTGTAGAACGCCAGACCCATCAAGCCGGCCAGCAGCGCCAAACCCACATACTGGCCCGCGATTGCCGCCCGATCGCTCAGGGGACTGCCCTTGACCAACTCGATAAGGTAATACAGCAGGTGCCCGCCGTCCAAGATCGGGATCGGCATCAGGTTGATGATCGCCAGGCTCAGCGATACCAGGGCCAGGAAATACAGGAACCAGTCCACGCCGCGCTTGGCCGATTCGTTGGCGGCCCGGGCGATGCTGACCGGCCCCGAGATGTTCCGGACCGAGGCCTGACCGGTGATCATGCGCCGGATCATGCCCAGCGAATCGGAGAACATCTGCCCGGTCTGCCGCAGCGCCATGGGGAAGGAGGCCAGAAGACCGAACTTCTCGACCGCATCATAAGGAGGCGCCTCCTTTGCCGAGACGCCGATACCCAGAAGCCATTTGTTGGTGGCATCGGGGGCGGTGTTCTGCCTGGGCGCGACGGGCAGCGCCAGCCGTTCGCCATTGCGCTCGACATCGATCATCGCTTCGCCGCCCTGCTCGCCCAGCGCCTGTACCGCCGGCGCGACTTCGTCGCTGTAGCCGATCCGCTTTCCGTCGATGGCCAGAATGCGGTCGCCGACTTGCAGGACGCCATCGGCGGCAGAACCCGGCACTATCTCGTCGATCACCGGTGCGGAGCGCAGGAACTGCCAGACGATGCCCGCCTGCAGGGCGACCTGGGTCTCGTCGAAGCCGGGCGGCAACTGCGACAGGCGCAGGGTGCGTTCGGCCTGCTGTCCGTTTGCGGTGCGGACCGTCAGCGCGATGTCGTGGCCATCCAGCGCGGTCGGGATCATGGCGATCGAGGCCTGGCTCCAGGTGGCGACTTCCCGGTCGCCGACACGCAGGATGCGGTCGCCGGACTGCAGGCCGGCCTCGGCGGCGATGCCGGTGGCGCCGCCAAGCACGGGCGCGTAATCCCCGCGCCCGATCATGAACATCGCCCAGAGCAGGATGACGCACAGCAACAGGTTGGCGATCGGACCCGCGGCGACGATGGCGATGCGCTGCCAGACATTCTTGCGGTTGAACGCATGCGGCAGGTCGGCTTCCGCGACCGGGCCCTCGCGTTCGTCGAGCATCTTGACGTAACCGCCCAGCGGAATCGCGGCGATGGCGAATTCGGTGCCGTCCTTGCCGCGCCGCGACCACAGCGGCTTGCCGAAGCCGACCGAGAAGCGCAGCACCTTGACGCCGATGCGCCGGGCCACCCAGAAATGGCCGAATTCGTGGAAGGTGATCAGCACCCCGAGACTGACGATCAGCCACCAGATCGAGCCGAAGAAGTCACCCATGGGCGACCCTCTGTGGGAAACGGCACATCATGCAGGAAAGGCTCCGCGAAGAATCGACTGCTCAGTGTAATCGCGCGCGGCTTGATCGGCGGCCAACAGCGATTCGAGCGAGCAGGCGGGAGCGTGCGGCAAGGCGTTCAGAGTGGTTTCGACCAGCGCGGGGATGGCTAGGAAACCGACCCGGCCCTGAAGAAAGGCTGAAACCGCGATTTCATTGGCCGCATTCAGGATTGCCGGCACGGTACCGCCAGCCACCAGTGCATCGCGGGCCAGCCGCAGGCAGGGGAAAGCCAGCATGTCGGGGGCTTCGAATTCCAGCTGGCGGTTCTGCAGCAGATCCAGCCCGGCGACACCCGACTCGATGCGCTCCGGCCAGCCCAACCCCACCGCGAGGGAGGTCCGCATGTCGGGCAATCCGAGCTGGGCCAGGGTGGAACCATCGATGAATTCGACCAGCGAATGCACCAGGCTTTGTGGATGCACCAGTATATCGATGCGCTCGTTCGGAATCGAAAACAGATGGTGGGCCTCGATCACTTCCAGGCCCTTGTTCATCATCGTCGCGGAGTCGATCGAGATTTTGGGGCCCATCGACCATTTGGGATGCGCCAGCGCCTGTTCGCGGGTGACATCGGCCAGGCGGTTCCGGTCCCAGCCACGGAAGGGTCCCCCGGAAGCGGTCAGCAGCAACCGGCGAATCCCGGCACTGCCCGCGGACGAACGCAGGCACTGGAAAATCGCATTGTGCTCGCTGTCGATGGGGATGATCTCGCCGCCATTGGCCTGCGCCGCCGCCATGACCAGTTCGCCGGCCAGGACCAGCGATTCCTTGTTGGCCAGCAGCAGGCGCTTGCCCGCGCGCGCGGCGGCCAGGGTCGAGGACAGGCCGGCCGCGCCGACCACCGCCGCGACCACCGTGTCGCAGTCTGGCCCGGCCGCAAGCTGATCCAGGACCGCATCGCCACTGTGGGCCTGGGTATCCAGTCCGAGATCGCGCAGACCGTCCCTCAGGGCGGCAAACGATGATGTATCGGCAACGACCGCATGTCGCGGCCGGTGGATTCGGCACAGTTCGAGCAAGGCCCCGACATTGTGGCCCGCAGCCAGGAGGGTCGCCCTGAAGCGATGCGGATGCCGGGCGATCACGTCGAGTGCGGAGCTGCCGATCGAACCGGTGGCGCCCAGTACGGCGACCTGGCGCTGAATGGCGGAAGGTGCGCTCATGCGATCACAGTCCAAACAGTTCCTTGCTCATCAGGAACACCGGCACCGCGATCAGGACGCTGTCGATCCGGTCCAGCACGCCACCGTGACCGGGAATCAGCGCGCCCGAGTCCTTGGCCCCGGCATGCCGCTTCAACAGGCTTTCGAACAGATCGCCGACGATCGACGCCACCACGGTGATAAGCGCCACCGCGGCCAGAGCGAGCCAATGCCAGGGCGGGCCGCCACCCAGCGCGTACAGGGCCAGTGCGATGGCGGTACCGGCCAGCACTCCGCCGATGGCACCCTCCACCGTTTTGTTGGGGCTGATCCGTGGTGACAGCCTGTGCTTGCCGAAGTGGCGCCCGGCGAAATAGGCGCCGGAATCCGCCGCCCAGACCACCATCAGTGCGATCAACAGCCACAGGTGTGACTTCACGCCCGCGTTGCCTGGAGCGAAGTTGTTGGAATGCAGCAGGCACAGCGCACACCAGGCGGGGATCACAGCCAGCGTGCCGGCGATCAGCTTGATGGCGCGTGCCCAGGGCTGATGCCCGGAGGCGAAATTGAAGAATCTCAGCCAGACCGCTGCCAGCAGCCACCAGCCGATGCCGATCAGCGTGGCGATCTGGAACAGTACCGGCGAGAATCCGGCGCTGGTGCGCGAGGCCCAGACCATCAGCACCATCAACAGCAGGTTCAGCAGCAGCAGGATCGTGCGCGACAGGCTGTCGTCCACTCCGGCCAGCTTCAGCCACTCCCACAGTCCGGTCAGCAACACGATGGTGGCCAGCGGCGACAGCCAGGCGGTGGGCAGGAACAGGATGGCGACGATGACGAGAGGCGCCATCACCAGCGCAGCGAACACGCGGGTGCGGGTCATGCGGGTTTCTCCAGGATCTGTGCGCTGGTCAGACCGAAACGGCGCTCGCGCTGCGCGTAGTCGTCCAGTGCCTGCTGCAGAACGGCATTGTCCACTTCCGGCCACAGGGCATCGGTGAACCACAGTTCGGTATAGGCCAGTTGCCACAGCATGAAATTGCTGATCCGGTACTCTCCGCCGGTGCGGATGAACAGGTCGGGTAGCGGCAGGTCGGACAACGCGATCCGCGAGGCCAGGGCGGATTCGTCGATGTCCTCGGGCCGCAGCCGGCCCGCCTGGATATCCACGGCCAGCGAGCGGGCGGCCTGGACGATGTCCTGGCGGCCGCCATAACTGGCGGCGATCACCAGGTTCAGACGGGTGTCGGCGGCGGTCATCGCTTCGGCGGCGGCCATGCGCTCGCGGATCGCGTCCGGGAACCGGGTCCGGTCGCCGATGAAGCGCAGCCGGACGCCGCGCCGATGCAGTTCGTCCACTTCGCGTTCCAGCGCATTCATGAACAGTTTCATCAATGCGGAGACTTCATCCTGCGGACGGCCCCAGTTTTCGCTGGAGAACGCGAACAGGCTCAGCGTGCGGATGCCCTTTTCCAGGCAGAAATCGACGACCAGGTTGACCGTGCGCGCGCCGGCGCGGTGGCCGATGATGCGCGGCCGCCGCCGCCGCTGCGCCCAGCGCCCGTTGCCATCCATGATGATGGCCAGGTGCAGGGGAATATTGCCGTCGGCCGGGACGGGCGGTAGCAGCGCGGACATGATCGTGATCGGAATCCGGCCGGATCAGATCGCCATCAGTTCCTGTTCCTTGGCCTTGACGACCTCGTCGATGTCCTTGATGGCCTTGTCGGTCAATGTCTGGATGCCGTCTTCCGAACGGCGGATGTCGTCTTCACTGACCAGCTTTTCCTTCAGCAGGTCCTTGACCTGCTGGTTGGCGTCGCGGCGGATGTTGCGAACCGCCACTTTGGTGTTCTCGCCTTCCGAGTGGACATGCTTGGACAGCTCGCGGCGCCGCTCCTCGGTCAGGGCCGGCAGGTTGATCCGGATCGTGGTGCCCGCGGTGTTCGGTGTCAGGCCCAGGTCGGAGGCCAGGATGGCTTTTTCCACGGCGGCGACCATCGGCTTTTCCCACGGGGTGATGGTCAGGGTGCGGGCATCGCTGACGGCGACGCTGGCGACCTGGGGCAGCGGCATTTCCGAGCCGTAGTAGTTGACTTTCAGGTCCTCGACCAGCGCGGTGCTGGCACGGCCGGTACGGACCCGGGTCAAGTCGTGGCGCAACGCCTCGATGCTCTTGTTCATGCGAGTTTGTGCGTCTTTCTTGATGTCGTCGAGCATCGCCGTTTCCGTCTGAATGTTCAAAGCTGGCGATTATAGAGCGAATATGCCCTGGGCGTTGAAAAAGGAACGCTTTTCAGTCCTCGTTGCGGACCAGGGTGCCGACATTCTCGCCGCGCAGTATCCGCATCAGGTTGCCGGGGACAGTCAGGTCGTAGATCCGCAGCGGCACGTTGTGGTCGCGACACAGCGCGAAAGCGGCCGTATCCATCACTTGCAGGCCGCGCGAAATGACTTCGTCATAGCTCAATTCTCCGAACCGTTGCGCGTCCGGGTGCTTCTTGGGGTCGCGGTCGTAGACGCCGTCGACCTTGGTGGCCTTCAGCAGCAGGTTGGCATTGATCTCGATGGCGCGCAGCGCCGCCGCCGAGTCGGTGGTGAAGAACGGGTTGCCGGTACCGGCGGCGAAGATGGCGATCCGGCCCTTTTCCAGATGCCGGACGGCACGGCGGCGGATGTAGTCCTCGCAGACATCGTTGATCTTCAGCGCACTCATGACCCGGACCTTGGCGCCGAGCTTTTCCAGGGCGTCCTGCATGGCCAGCGCGTTGATTACGGTGGCGAGCATGCCCATCTGGTCGCCAGTGACCCGGTCCATGCCGCCGGCGGCCAGGCCGGCGCCGCGGAAGATGTTGCCGCCGCCGATGACCAGCCCGATCTTGGCGCCGGCTGCATGCGCCTCGATGATCTCGTTGGCGATGCGGCTGATGACGACCGGGTCGATTCCGTAGTCCTCCGAGCCCATCAGCGCCTCGCCGGAAAGTTTCAACAGGATTCGGCGATAGGCGAGCTCGGACATGGGAACCTCGTAGACGGAATAGCGGGTGAATATTAGCCGAATGTCAAGCAAAGCGTGTATGATCCGCGCCGGAATCCGGGGCGGGGCGATGGTTTTCCGCGCCGCCTCCGTGGATCGTTCGATATCGAAAACAGGGGCAAACATATGGCAATCAAGCGGCTGGACGAGTTTCTGGAGGCGTCGCAGCAAAAGGATCTGACCGATGGCATGTTCGAGCTGGAAAGTCCTTACATGCTGGAAGTACGGCTGGACGGGCGGCTGTGGACCAAGGCCGGCGCGATGGTGGCGCGTTCCGGCGAGATCAGATTCACCCGCCAGGGATTGCTGGAGCAGGGCCTGGGTACCCTGCTGAAGAAGGCGGTCAGCGGCGAAGGCATGGCGTTGATGAAAGCCGAGGGCAAGGGCCGTCTCTACCTGGCCGACAGCGGCAAGGAGATCACCCTGCTGCGGCTGGAAAACGAAGCGATCTTCGTCAACGGCAATGACGTGCTGGCGTTCGAGGACGGCATCGAGAACAAGATCACGATGATGCGCAAGATGGCCGGGATCATGGCCGGCGGTCTCTTCAACATCCGCCTGAGCGGTTCCGGCGTGGTCGCCGTCGCCTCGCATTTCCGGCCGATGACGCTGCGCGTTTCCGCCGCGGCCGGTCCGGTGTTCACCGATCCCAACGCCACCGTGGCATGGTCCGGCAATCTGACGCCGGAGATCGTCACCGACATTTCCTTCAAGACCCTGATCGGACGCGCCTCCGGTGAAAGTTTCCAGATGCGTTTCGCCGGCGAGGGCTGGGTGGTGGTGCAGCCCTACGAGGAAGTGATGTTCCAGGGTGGCGGCTGATCGGACGGGCCGCTTCGGACAAGCAAGCCGCGCATCCGCGCGGCTTTTTGCTTGTGGTATCCGCAGGGCACTCAATCCTTGATCGGGTACATGCCGTAGGTGATCTTCTGCAGATCCGGATGCGGATCAGGCGGGGCATAGGGAGACGGCGTGCTGTCGTCGACCGCCCATTCCACGCCGTCGCGGATGGTGTTGATCCGGCTGCCGGATTCGTACGGTGGTTGATCCGGATTCCAGGTGCGCTGGTAATGCGCCGCGACATGTGGCCAGTCGTCCTTGACGTAGGCGGTGATCCGGGCGGAGACGATCTTCTGCTGGGCATCGGTGTCGACATTGACATCGGTCACGATCCGCTGCGGATATTCGCCGATCATTTCCATGACCCGCGGCGGGATGTCGTCGACGCCGTTCTTGCCCTGGCTGCGGATATGCACGCCGCCGTAGTCGTTCGGAATGCCTTGCGCGGCTTCGCGGTCCCCCATCCAGTTGACGAAAATACCGATGCCGAGCAGCAGCGGCATGCCGATCGCCAGGCTCAGGAAGAACACCTTGCGTCCGCCAGGTGTTCTCAACAGAAAGAAAATGGTGCCCAAGTCGCTCATTGTGTGTGTCCCCCTGGACGCGAATGGTAAGCCAAAAGCATGTAACAGGTAAGTCCTGTGACCGCTTTCCTGCAGTCATTCGCTTGAAGTGATTTCGAAGCCCGTCCGGCACTCTCTTGCCTCCAGATCACCGCTGGAAATGGAAACACGGCTGGTATGGCCGGTGCCTTCGGGGCGGATCTCCAGCCGTATCGGCATGGAGACATCGTCCGCATCCTCGCACTGGATCGGGAAGGGCACGCTGGTGTGGCGCTGGTAAGGCAATGTCGGCGGGTTGCGCCCTTGCCATGCCAATGCCTGTGCGGAACAGAACGAAAAACCGGGAGGAAACGTCCCCGCACCGGGGTCCTCCGTGGAAAAGAAAAGCCACGACATGCGTGGCTTTTCGGTAACAGCGATGCAGGCGCGAATCAGCCCAGGCCGGCCTGCTTCATCACTTCGGCGGCGTAATCCTCGACCACTTTCTCGATGCCTTCGCCGACGGCCAGACGCTGGAAGCTCACCACTTCGGCGCCCGCGCCCTTCAGCGTGGCTTCGACGGTCTGGTCGGTGTTCAGCACGTACGGCTGACCGTACAGCGTGACTTCGTTGACGATTTTGTTGATCTTGCCGCTGATGATCTTCTCCAGGATGTCGGCCGGCTTGGCCTTGTCCTTGTCGGTCATCTTGGCTAGCTCGATTTCCTTCTCCTTGGCGATGAAACCGGCCGGGACATCGGCGGCCTTGATGTAGGGCGGGTTCATCGCCGCCACATGCATGGCCAGGCCGCGCGCCAACGCTTCATCGCCGCCCTTCAGATCGACCAGCACGCCGATGCGGCCACCGTGGACATAGGCCGCGACGTTCTGGCCGGCGTCAATGCGGGCCAGGCGGCGCAACTGCACGTTCTCGCCGACCTTGGCAATGACCGCGGCGCGGGCTTCCTCGACGGTTTCGCCGGAGGCCAGCTTGACCGCCTTCAGTTCCTCGGTGTCCTTGGCGCCGGAATCCAGCGCCGCCTTGGCGACGGTGTCGGTGAAGGCCAGGAAGTTCTCGTCCTTGGCGACGAAGTCGGTTTCGGAGTTGATCTCGACCAGCACAGCCTTGCCGTTGCCCGAGGCCAGCGCGATGCGGCCCTCGGCGGCGACGCGGTCAGCCTTCTTGTCGGCCTTGGCCAAGCCCTGCTTGCGCAGCCACTCGGCAGCGGCGTCGATGTCGCCGTTGTTTTCGGTCAGTGCCTTCTTGCATTCCATCATGCCGGCGCCGGTGCGCTCGCGGAGTTCCTTGACCAGGGAAGCAGTGATTTCCATGGGATACCTCGATAAGTGTTATGGAGCGATCGCGCGCGGGCGATTGCCGAATGATGCGGAATGGAACGACATCGGCGGTGTACCGGAATGCTGTCCGGACAACGGAGGAAGAAGACGGCCGTACCGGTCAAGGCACGGCCGCCACCACTTCCCCAAGCGATTCGTCAAATCATTCTGCGACGTTGGCCTCATTGGCCTTGACGGATTCCTTCTTGGCCGCCGGCTTCTTGCCGGCGGGGGCGCGGCGCGGAACCGGCTTGCGTTCTTCTTTGGCTTCCTTCGCGACCGGATTGCCTTCGGCGTCCAGCTCGACGAATTCGTCTTCGCTGACCGTCGCCGCGTTCGGTGCGGCGGCCTTGCCTTCCAGCACGGCGTCGGCGGCGGCGCGCGCATACAGCTGCACGGCGCGGATGGCGTCGTCATTGCCGGGGATCGCGTAATCGACCAGGTTCGGATCGTAGTTGGTGTCGACCACCGCCACGACCGGAATGCCGAGCTTCCTGGCTTCCTTGATGGCGATGTCTTCATGGCCGACATCGATCACGAACAGGGCGTCGGGCAGGCGGTTCATGTCCTTGATGCCGCCCAGCGAGGCTTCCAGCTTCTCGCGTTCACGGCGCAGCCCCAGCACTTCGTGCTTGACCAGCTTGTTGAAGGTGCCGTCGGTTTCGGCCGCTTCCAGCTCTTTCAGACGCGCGACGGACTGTTTGACCGTGCGGAAGTTGGTCAGCGTGCCGCCCAGCCAGCGCTGGGTCATGTACGGCATGCCGCAACGCTCGGCTTCTTCCTTGATGGCATCGCGCGCGCTGCGCTTGGTGCCGATGAAGAGGATCGTGCCGCGCTTCTGGGCGACGCCGGAGATGAAGTTCATCGCGTCGCTGAACAGCGGGACGGTCTTCTCGAGATTGATGATGTGGATCTTGCCGCGGGCGCCGAAGATGTACGGGCCCATCTTGGGATTCCAATAGCGGGTCTGGTGGCCGAAGTGGACGCCGGCTTCCAGCATCTGACGCATGGTGACTTGTGGCATTGCCTGATATTCCTGATGAAGAGGGAACCGACCGTCATGAGAAAAGGACGACCGCCCGCAGTGAAGCGGATGGTTCCGGGGTTGGGCCTCCCCGACGCCGCCATGACCGAACCGGACAGGGCCGAAGCCCGAAACCGGCACCCCGGCATGGATTGAAGCGGCGGGTGCGTATTCACCGATGACGCACGGTGTGGGCGGACAAGGGCCTCGCGGCCGGGAAATCCGGATGATTATGACGGATTTCCCCGGCCCAGGCAAATGGAACGGCTGCCGAAGGGCGCGCGCATTGGCGCTTGCCCGGGCGCCGGGATGGCCATGTCTCGGATCCAGGCAGGTGACCGGGATGTCCGGCGCAATCCCGTCTCCGGATAGGCGAAGGTTCTGGAACCGATCGTGCATGTCGATGACGGCGTTCCAATGGCATGGAATCCTGGCAAATCCGCCATTCCGGGCAGATCGGAATTGGCCGAGGTCGCGGCCGCGAGCTAAGATGATCGCCGACTTTTTTCATGCGGTTCGCCTCGATCCGCGCGCCGCGACGCAGATACTAATGGCCCCTCAACCCAAGACCCCCGAAGAAATCGAACAGATGCGCATCGCCGGCCACCTGGCCGCGGAAGTGCTGGAGATCGTTGCTCCGCACGTCAAGCCGGGCGTGACCACCGCCGAGCTGGACCGTATTTGCTATGGACATATCGTCAACGTCCAGCACGCGATTCCCGCGAACATCGGCTACGGTGGCGGTCCGGGGCGGATACCGTTTCCGTTCACCACCTGCATTTCGGCCAACAATGTCATCTGTCATGGCATGCCCGGCGAGGGCAAGGTGCTGAAGGACGGTGACATCATCAATATCGATGTCACCGTGATCAAGGACGGCTGGCACGGCGATACCAGCCGCATGTACTACGTCGGCACGCCTTCGGTCATGGCCAGGCGTCTGGTCGAAACCACCTATCGCGCGATGTGGCTGGGCATTCGTCAGGTCAGGCCGGGCGCGACGCTGGGCGATATCGGTCATGCGATCCAGCGTTGCGCCGAAGCCGAGCGCTTCAGCGTGGTCCGCGAGTACTGCGGGCATGGCATCGGCAGGGTCTATCACGATGAGCCGCAGGTGTTGCACTACGGCCGGCCCGGCGACGGACTGGTGCTGGAACCGGGCATGACCTTCACGATCGAACCGATGATCAACGAAGGCACCCGCTATACCCGGCTGCTGCCGGATAACTGGACCGTGGTCACCAAGGACCGCAAGCTGTCGGCGCAATGGGAGCACACCATCGCGGTGACCGCGACCGGCGCGGATGTCCTGACGCTGCTGCCGGGACAGTCCGTACCCGAACTGTGAGTGTCGTGACGAGGCAACGCTGCTTGGTATTCCGGCGCGATGAGCGGTGCCGGATCCGTTGCGGCAATGATGAGTAGTATTCGCGGGTCAACCTGGAGAATCGTCGATGGTCGGAAAGCCGATATCCGCTGAGACCGAGAAGACACCGTCGGTTCGATCCTGGGCGGACGCGGCGCGGTTGTCGCTGAGCATCACCGATGCCAAGTTGTCGCGGCGTTTCGATCACGGCACGGATATCGATTATCTGCTCGCCCTGCGCGCGCGCGCGGTCGATCATCTGGTGCAGAAAGCCTGGACCGCGAATATTCCGCCGGCGGCGGGGCTGTCGCTGTTCGCGGTGGGCGGCTACGGTCGCGGAGAACTGTTCCCGCGCTCGGATGTCGATCTGCTGATCCTGGGGGCCGAGGCCGCCCAGCAACAGCACCAGGCCGGCATATCGCAATTCTTTTCGCATCTGTGGGATGCGGGCCTGCCGGTCGGCCATGCCGTCCGTTCGGCCGGACAATGCACACGGGCCTGTGCCGAGGACCAGACCGTGATGACGGCGCTGATCGAAGCGCGCGCGCTGAACGCGGGTCCGGAAGCACGGGAAGCGCTGGCTGCCGCGATCGCCACCGACAAGGTCTGGCCGCCCGGCGATTTCTTCCGCGCCAAACGCGAGGAGCTGTTGGCCCGTCATCAGCGTTTCGGCGATACCTCGGACAATCTCGAACCAAACATCAAGGAAGGACCGGGCGGATTGCGCGATATCCAGACACTGGGCTGGATGGCGCAGCGCGCCTATGGCGTGCGCGATCTGGACGCGCTGGTCTGGCAGCGGAACCTGGGCGCCGACGAGGCGGCCGCGCTGAACCGCGAACGACGCACGCTCGCGCGTCTGCGTTTCGGTCTGCATCTGGTGGCCGGACGCGCCGAGGAGCGCCTGTTGTTCGATTACCAGAAGACGCTGGCGCGGCGCATGGGGTTCGACGACGACACCGGCAACATGGCGGTCGAGAACATGATGCAGGACTTCTACCGCAGTGCGGCGATCGTGCGCCGGATCAGCGATCGCCTGTTGCAGCGCTTCGAGGAGAAGTTCAATGGCGAGGCGCCGCCGCAACCGCTGGATGCGCACTTCGCGCTGCGCGGCGATTACCTGGCGGCGCTGGACCCGACCTGGCCGCACAACGATCTGGGCGAGATTTTCGCGCTGTTCGAAGTCTGGGCGCATCACCCGGACGTGCGCAATCTGCATTCGCTGACCGCACGCGAACTGGCCGAGTCGCTGGAGCATCTGCCTGACTACGGGCACGCCGGTCAGGCGGCGCGCGCGCGCTTCATGGCCTTGCTGCGTGGTCCCCATCCGGTGGCGACGCTGACCCGGCTGTCGCGCCTGGGCGTGCTCGGACAATACCTGCCCGCCTATGCGCAGGTCACCGGACGCATGCAGTTCGACCTGTTCCATGTCTATACCGTCGATCAGCACACGCTGATGGTGTTGCGCAATATTTCGGTGTTCGCTTCGGGCGTGCCGGATGCGCGCTTCTCCATCGCCCATGAAGTGTGGCCGCGCCTGCACAAGCCGGAGCTGCTGCTGCTGGCGGGACTGTTCCACGACATCGGCAAGGGACGCGGCGGCGATCACTCGGAGCTGGGTGCCGTCGACGCGACCGGATTCTGCCTGGCGCATGGCCTCGGTCAGGCCGATGCCGACATGGTGTCGTGGCTGGTGCGGCAGCACCTGCGGATGTCGGTCACCGCGCAGAAGCAGGACATTTCCGATCCGCGCGTGCTGCACGATTTCACCGAGGCGGTCGGCGAGCGCGAACGCCTGGATTATCTGTATCTGCTGACCTGCGCCGACATCGCCGGCACCAGCCCGAAACTGTGGAACGCCTGGAAGGACCGGTTGCTGGCCGATCTGTACTTGGCCGCGCGGCGCGCCTTGCGCGAAGGCCGGGAAAAACCGATGGTCACCGAATCCCGGACCGCCGAGACCAAGAACGCGGTGCGGCTGATGCTGCGGGAGCAGGGTTGGGACGATGCGACGATAGACCGGCAGTTCGGAAAGATGCCGGAGGAAAGCTATCTGCGCTTCCGGCTGGAGCAGCTGGTCTGGCAGGTGGTCTCGCTGATCGATGTCCGCGAAGGCGACACCCTGGTCCGGGTACGCAAGATCGGCAGCCGTGACGACGCGCTGGAATTGTTCGTGCATTCGCCCGACCGTGACGGACTGTTCGCCGCGATCATGGCGACCCTGAGCCGCCAGGGCTATGGTGTGCATCAGGCGCGCGCGTTGCCGGGGCCGGACGGTACCGTTTCCGATACGTTCGAAGTCGTGCCGTCGGATAACTTCGCCGGCGGCGATCCGGAAGCGCTGGCGCGGGCATTGCGACAGGCGCTGGCCGGACCGCTGGATCAGGTGCGCGCGCCACGGCGGGTGATGCCGCGGCAACTGCGGCATTTCCGCTTCGCGCCGAAAATCGAGTTCCAGCTCAGCCCCGGCGCCCGGCATACGATACTGGGGCTGACCTGCCCGGACCGCCCCGGTCTGCTGGCCGACATCACCCAGGTGCTGCGCGACAACCGTCTGCGTGTGCACGACGCGCGCATCGCCACGTTCGGCGAGCGCGCGGAGGATATCTTCCAGATCACCGACGAAAACGATCTGCCGCTGGACCAGGCGGCACAGACTTCCTTGTGCGAGACGATTCACGCTTGCCTCGATCCCGATACTTCTTCTGGAGCAAACTGACATGGCCAAGGCGCCCGCAAAGAAACCCCCCGCAAAGAAAACCGCGTCCCGGTCCGGTAAGTCCGCCGGCGAGCAGCGGCGGCCCTCGGACGATGGTATCGCCGAGCTGAAGGTCATGATCGAAAGCGCGTTCGATCGCCGCGCGGAATTGACCCTCGACGAGATCGAGGGTTCCACCCGCGCAGTGGTGGAAAAGGCCATCGCCGGCCTGGAATCGGGCCAACTGCGCGTGGCCGGACCGGATGGCAAGGGCGGCTGGAAGGTCGACGAATGGCTGAAGAAAGCGGTGCTGCTGTATTTCCGCATCAACGGCATGTCGGTGATCCATTCCACGCCGGCACCCTTCTGGGACAAGGTTGAATCTCGTTTCGCCGGCTACGACGAGAACATGTTCCGCGCCACCGGCGTGCGCGTGGTTCCGGGCGCGGTGGCGCGGCGCGGCAGCTACATGGGCAAGGATGTTGTGCTGATGCCGAGTTTCGTGAACATTGGCGCCTATGTGGGCGAGGGCACCATGGTCGATACCTGGGCGACGGTCGGTTCCTGCGCGCAGGTCGGCAAGCACTGCCATCTGTCCGGCGGCGCTGGCATCGGCGGCGTGCTGGAACCGTTACAGGCATCGCCTACCATCATCGAGGACCATTGCTTCATCGGTGCGCGCTCGGAAGTGGTCGAAGGCGTCGTCGTCGGTCATCACAGCGTGATCGGCATGGGCGTGTTCCTGGGGCAGAGCACGCGCATCTACAACCGCGCTACCGGCGAAATCAGCTATGGCTACGTGCCGCCGGGCAGCGTGGTCGTTTCCGGATCGCTGCCGGCACAGGATGGGTCGCACTCCCTGTACTGCGCGGTGATCGTCAAGCAGGTCGACGAAAGGACCCGCTCCAAGACCAGCATCAATGAACTGCTGCGTGGATGAGCAGGCAGCTCCGGGTTGCGCCCGGGGCGACAGAACGCTGGAACGGAATGCCAGCGGCGATCATGATGGATCACCGCTGGTTTCTGAACCGTCATTCGTTGGTCGCAGGTAGCGCAGCAAACGTGACGACCGGTTTTGAAACAGCGCAGGCTGGGACGCCGTAGCCCACCCAGGCGCCAGACAGGTATACGCAGCAAAGGTTTTCGGAGCATCCGGCGTAATCGTGACGAACACTCTTGCGCGATGAAGCCCCGCAAGGGGCTTTTTTGTGGGCCGCTCAGGAGTGCCGGTCCACCTCGCATCGCATGTGCAGGTGACAGGGGGCGGTCCCAATGTGGCCTGTAGCCACGGTTACGGTGATCCATAAGGGTTTGGGAGGTGGGCCCAACCGGGATCGTGTTACCGCCGCGGGTCGGCGCGCCTGCACGCCGACCCGCACGTAACCCGCCTCCTCAGGAAAGCTTCGGGTCGCCCTTGGTCGGGTCGACCTGTTCCTTCTGCTGCGCCAATTGCTGTTCCTGCTGCCGTTCCAGATCGCGGTTGAGGTGGGCCAGTTGCTG
>JAISFF010000019.1 GCA_031263725.1 Lysobacteraceae bacterium
GCAGGCCATGCGGCAATCGGCCGACGACCTGCTGAAGACCTTGCCTGAAACGATGCGGACACAAGTGCGGTCGGGCCTGGAAAAGTCGATCGGGACTCTGGAGCAGCGCCTGAGCGCCGCCGCCCAGAGCGCCAGCCAGAACGCGCAACAGTTGAGCCATCGGCTGCAAGCGCTCGATACGGCCGCAAGCAAGCTGCTCTGGAGGACCCCAGTCGCAACGGTTCAGCGTATTGTGGCAGCTCAGCACCCGCCTCCCTTCGCGCGACACGCTCGCAACCAAAGCTTCCTGGATGCCGGAGCGTTGCCTGGCATGTATCTGCCATGTTCCATCCTGGCCGTTTGCATCCATGGTTGTCGTGGCGGTGGCGCCGATGGCCATCGGTCTCGTGGGTACCAGGATCGCGATGGACCTCATGTCTTGATGTCCCTTAGCCGGGGACCTGCGAAAATGGGTGTTCCGCACAGCCTACGGGCCATCGATCGACGATGGCGAACGGCCAATTCGCGTATCAGGAAATGGACTGTGCGGGATCATGATGTGACCGAATCGGGACAGGGTTGCAGATCGCGCTTTCCCGGAACGGGTATGCGGCTGTTTTATGGCTCCAGATTCATGCAGGATGCGGATTGCGGTTGCGATGATCGGAAGCTGACCGATCCGTACGAGGTATTCCGTTTTGAGCCACGCTTCCATCGAACGAGTACTTCTGCTGCATGGGATCTGGATGCCCGGCGCGTCGATGCGCTGGATGGCTGCCCGCCTGCGGAAGGCAGGATTCAAGGCGCGTATCCAGGGATACCCCGGTTCGCTGGGTGGACCGTCGGCGAGTCTGCCATTGTTGGCGCGATCCATGCGCGAAGCGGATGCGGTGGTGGCGCACAGCCTCGGCGGTCTGATGGCGCTGGAAACATTGAGGCGATACGAGGATCTTCCGGTGCGGCGGGTGGTTTGCCTGGCCTCGCCGCTATGCGGCAGCTCCGCCGCTCGGCAACTGCGTCAGCATTGGTGGGGAGCCACCATGCTGCATCATTGTGCGGATTTTCTGTCACGGGGATTGCAGGCTTGGGAGGGTGAGGCGCAGGCCGGCATGATCGCGGGTATCCGGGCGCGAGGAATGGGGCACTATTTCACTCGCTTCAATGGTGTATCCGATGGCACGGTCGTGCTGGAAGAAACACGCTTGCTCGGATTGACGGACTTTTGCCAGGTCGATGCCAGTCATAGCGGCATCCTGTTTTCCAGGATGGCTGCGCACCAGAGCGAAACTTTTCTGCGCAAGGGCAGGTTCGATCAGACAATGACCGATATGGCCGTGTCGGCCTGAAACCCCTGGATGGGCCGGCGCGCCGCGACCGTTTCATTCGATCGTGCTTATCGAGATGGACAGGCGGATGCACGGCATCCGGCACGGCATTGCCGTGGCACGCGTCGAACGGCATCATGGGGAAGGAATGATCGGGCGCCAGCAGGCGCGGCAAATCCCAGGAACCCATCCCGGGTATAATGCGCGATCCGTTTTCCAGACCGGTATAGGTTGTATGGCAGGTCATTCCAAGTGGGCCAATATCCAGCATCGCAAGAATGCTCAGGATGCCAAGCGCGGCAAAGTCTTCACCAAGCTCATCCGTGAAATCTCGGTGGCGGCTCGCGGCGGCGGCGGCGATGCGGCCAGCAACCCCAGGTTGCGCACCGCAATCGACAAGGCGCTGTCGGCGAACATGACCAGGGATGTGGTCGAGCGCGCGATCAAGAAAGCGACCGGCGGGCTCGAAGGCGTGAATTACGAGGAACTGCGCTATGAAGGCTATGCGCCGGGCGGTGTCGCCGTCATCGTCGATTGCCTGACCGACAACAAAGTCCGGACCGTGGCGGATGTGCGCCATGCTTTCAGCAAGTTCGGCGGCAATCTGGGAACCGATGGCTCGGTCGCGTTCATGTTCAAGAAACTGGGCGTGATCAGTTATGCCCCCGGTGCTGACGAAGGCAGGATCACCGATGTCGCGATCGAGGCCAATGCCGACGATGTGGTGGTTTTCCCGGAAGACGGCTCGATCGAGGTGCTGACCGCCGGGGAATCCTTCAATGATGTCAAGGCGGCGCTGGAGGCGGCCGGACTGGTTCCCGACCAGGCCGAAGTCAGCTATCGCGCCGATAACGATATCGCGGTGAGCGGCGAGATCGCGCAACAGGTGGCGAAACTGCTGGACTGGCTGGAAGACCTGGACGATGTGCAGAACGTCTATTCCAATGCCGCGCTTGGCGAAGATGCGTACCAGTAGGGACCTTCGGTTCGTGTCGCTTCCGGTGTCGGTGGGCTGAACGATGGTTCGCATCCTAGGCATCGACCCGGGGTCGCAGCGGACCGGCATCGGCATCATCGATGTCGATGACAGCGGACGGATGACGCATGTGCATCATGCTCCGCTGGTCCTGTTGGGCGCGGACACATTTCCCATGCGTCTGAAGACGCTGCTGCTGGGCCTGGCGGAGATCATCGAGACCTGGCAGCCGCAGGAAGTCGCGATCGAAAGGGTATTCATGGCGCGGAACGCCGACTCGGCGCTGAAGCTGGGCCAGACGCGCGGCGCGGCCCTGGCGGCGGTGGTGAGCCGGGATCTGCCGGTGCACGAGTATGCGGCCAAGGAGATCAAGCTGGCGGTAGTCGGGCGCGGCGGTGCCGAGAAGCGGCAGATCCAGCACATGGTGGGCCTGTTGCTCAATCTGCGCGGCAAGCTGCAGGCCGATGCGGCCGATGCGCTGGCTGCCGCCATCACCCATGCGCATATCAGCCTGACCGCCCGCCGCACGGGTATCGCCAGCGCGCAGTTGCTGCGCCGCCGCTGAACGTGCAACACGCTGCGATTCCAGCCGTGGGCAGGGCGGCTTCCCGTTTTGCGGCCGTGGCGCCGGCTGCAAGCGCTTGTATCCGTAGCGAAAAAGCCGGAATGGATGCCGCTTGTGGCGATGGGCGGATATTGCCGTCGCTTGCCGGTTCGCCGGCGCCGTCACGGCCATCGTGGCTCCGTGACGGGCAAATGATTAAGATGGCCGCGCTTTTCCCTGGATGCCTCCTCCCGTGATCGGACGTCTTCGTGGCCTTGTTGCCTGCAAACAACCTCCCTGGCTGGTCATCGATGTCAATGGTGTCGGTTATGAGCTGGAAGCGCCGATGAGCACGTTCTACGACTTGCCGGAAACGGGCAGGGAAGTGACCCTGTTCACGCATTACGCGCAGAAGGCGGACAGCGTTTCGCTTTATGGATTCCTGCGCGAAAGCGAGCGGCGCCTGTTTCGCGATCTGCAGAAGGTCGGCGGAATCGGCGCCAAGATCGCGCTGGCGGTTCTGTCAGGCGTCAGCGTCGACGAGTTTTCCCGCCTGATCCAGGCCGGTGATGCAACCGCGTTGACGCGCATTCCGGGCGTCGGCAAGAAAACCGCCGAGCGCATGCTGATCGAGTTGCGCGATCGGGTCACGGGCCTGGCCACCGAAGGCGCGGCCTCGGGCGGACGGGGCGGCGATCCTTCCGCCGAAGCGGCCGCCGCCTTGCAGCAACTGGGCTACAAACCGGTCGAAGCGGCCCGCATGGCGCGCGATGCCGCATCTCCGGACGATGACACCGCCAGCATCATCCGCAAAGCCCTGCAAGCCGCGCTGCGCTGAATTCCGGCGCTTTCCTCCCCATTTCGATTGCCGGTTACGGTTACTTATGTCTTCATCCGATCCCAATCAGGCGACCTCCGGTGGCCATGCGATCGATGGCAAATCGGGGCTGGTGCTTGGCGCGATCGGCGTGGTGTTCGGCGATATCGGCACCAGCCCGTTGTACACGCTGAAGGAGTTGTTCTCGCCGCGATACGGATTGACCAGCAACCACGATACGGTCCTGGGGGTGCTGTCGCTGGTGTTCTGGACGCTGATGATCGTGGTGACGGTGAAGTACGTCACCATCATCATGCGCGCCGACAACGATGGCGAAGGCGGCATCATGGCGCTGACCTCGCTGGCGCAGCGGACTTTGAAGAAAGGTTCCAAATCAGCCTATATCGTGGGCATCCTCGGCATCTTCGGCGCATCGCTGTTCTTCGGCGACGGCGTGATCACGCCCGCGATCTCGGTGATCGGTGCGGTGGAAGGACTGGGCGTGGCGGCTCCGCGCCTGCAGCATGTCGTGATGCCGGTCACGATCGTGGTGCTGATCGCCGTCTTCATGGCGCAGCGGTTCGGATCGGCCAAGGTCGGCAAGGTGTTCGGGCCGGTCATGTCGCTTTGGTTCCTTTCGATCGCGGCCGTGGGCGTCTACAACATCGTCGGTTCTCCCGAGGTATTGAAGGCCTTCGATCCGCTGTGGGCGATACGGTTCTTCACCGAGCATGGCTGGCACGGCATCTTCATCTTCGGCGCGGTGGTGCTGGCGGTGACGGGTGGCGAGGCGCTGTACGCGGACATGGGCCACTTCGGTGCGTATCCGATCCGGCTGGCCTGGTACTACTTCGTATTGCCATGCCTGTTGCTGAACTATTTCGGCCAGGGCGCGAGGATCCTGGTGCATCCGGAAGCGGCATTCAACCCGTTCTACAACGCGATCCCGGAGTGGGTGCTGTATCCGATGATCGTCTTGGCGACACTGGCGGCAGTGATCGCGTCGCAGGCGGTGATCACCGGGGCCTTCTCGGTGTCCCGTCAGGCCATGCAACTGGGCTATATCCCGCGGATGCGGATCAAGCACACTTCCAGCGACACCATCGGCCAGATCTACATTCCCGGCATCAACTGGGCGTTGATGGTGCTGGTGATCGCACTGGTCCTGGCGTTCCGCAGCTCGGGCAATCTCGCCGCGGCCTATGGTATTTCGGTATCGGCGACCATGCTGATCGACACCCTGCTGCTGGTGCTGGTCGCGCGCGCGCTGTGGCCGCGCTGGCGCCGCTGGGTGTTGCCGCTGTGCGTGCTGTTCTTCGTGATCGATGTGGCGTTCATCATCGCCAATGGCGCCAAGATCCTGCAGGGCGCATGGTTCCCGGTGGTGCTGGGCCTGTGCCTGTTCACCATGATGCGGACCTGGCGGCGCGGTCGCGAACTGCTGCACGAGTCGATCCGCAAGGACGGTATCCGCCTGGACGAATTCCTGCCTGGCCTGATGCTGGTGCCGCCGGTGCGGGTGCCGGGCACGGCGGTATTCCTGACCGCCGATCCGAACCTGACTCCCAGCGCGCTGATGCACAATCTCAAGCACAACAAGGTGCTGCACGAGCGCAACGTGTTCCTGACGGTCGAGACCCTGGACATTCCGTATGCGCGTGCGAACGAGAGGCTGAAGATCGAGCCGATCGGCGATGACTTTTACCGCGTTCTGGTCCGTTTCGGGTTCATGGAGACACCGGATGTGCCCCTGGCCTTGATGAAGGCGGGGGACCAGAGCGATCTCTACTTCGATCCCATGGACACCACCTTCTTCGCCGGTCGCGAAAACGTGGTGGCGGGGGCCAAGCGCGGCATGCCGATCTGGCGCGACAAGCTGTTCGCTTTCATGCACCGCAATGCGGCGCCGGCCAACAGCTTCTTCAGGATTCCCGGCAACCGCCTGGTGGAACTGGGATCGCAAGTGGAAATCTGAGGCATTCCCTGGCATGTCATCGCCGGGACGTGAATTGGTTGTCCGCGCGGAGCATGAGAACATAGCCCGATGAATGATTCCCGTGTGATTTCAGCAGGCGCCACGCGCGAGGACGAGGCGGTGGAGGCATCCATCCGCCCGCAGCGACTGGACGAATACCTTGGCCAGCAACCGGTTCGCGAGCAGATGTCGATCTACATCGAAGCGGCCAAGCGGCGTGGCGAGGCGCTGGACCATGTGCTGATCTTCGGGCCGCCCGGGCTTGGCAAGACCACGCTGAGCCATGTGATCGCCAACGAACTGGGCGTCAGCCTGCGCGTGACTTCCGGCCCGGTGATCGAGAAGGCTGGCGACCTGGCGGCGCTGTTGACCAATCTGCAGCCGCACGATGTGCTGTTCGTCGACGAGATTCACCGGCTGTCTCCGGTGGTCGAGGAGGTGCTGTATCCGGCGATGGAGGACTTCCAGATCGACATCATGATCGGCGAGGGGCCGGCGGCGCGCTCAATCAAGCTGGATCTGCCTCCATTCACGCTGATCGGCGCCACCACGCGCGCCGGACTGCTGACCGCGCCGCTGCGTGACCGGTTCGGCATCGTGCAGCGGCTGGAGTTCTACAGCGCCGAGGAACTGGCCCGCATCGTGCGGCGCTCGGCGCAGATCCTCGGTATCGATTGCGCCGCTGATGGTGCCGCCGAAATCGCCCGGCGCGCACGCGGCACCCCCCGGATCGCCAATCGTCTGCTGCGGCGGGTCCGCGACTTCGCTCAGGTGCGCGCGGCCGGTCACATCGATCGCGAGGTCGCGATAGCGGCGATGGCGATGCTGAAGGTCGATCCCGAAGGATTCGACGAGCTGGACCGGCGCTTGCTGCGGATCATCGTGGAGTACTTCGACGGTGGCCCGGTGGGTATCGAGTCGCTGGCGGCGACGCTGTCCGAGGAACGCGGCACGCTGGAGGACGTGGTCGAACCATTCCTGATCCAGCAGGGATTCCTGATCCGCACCGCGCGTGGCCGCATGGCCACCCACAAGACCTATCAGCACCTCGGGTTGCAACCCCGGAGTGGCGGGCCGGGCGATCCGTTGTTCTGACGTGAAACCGGCGAAGGAGTGCGAGTGTGGCCGCATTCGGAATCCCCGCTGTCCCCGCGTTATCCTAATGCGCCTTGTGTAGCGAGGTTCGCAGATTCCGGAATGTTCAGCTTGCCGATACGCATCTACTGGGAAGATACCGACGCCGGTGGCGTGGTCTATCACGCGCGCTATGTGGGTTTTCTCGAACGTGCGCGTACCGAATGGATGCGCAGCCTCGGGTACGGCCAGAATGCGTTGCGGGCCGAGCAGGATCTGGTATTCGCCGTGACCTCGATGCAAATCGATTTCCGGCGGCCCGCACGGCTGGACGATGCGCTGGATGTCACGGTGGCGTTGTCGCAATGTGGACGCGCCAGCATGGTATTCATGCAGACGATTCGCCGCGGCGATGAATTATTGCTCACCGCGGAGGTCAGGATAGCGGCACTCAGCGCCGCCACCTTCCGGCCCCGCGGCATCGGCGGAACGCTTCACTCGCAATTGAAAGCATTGGAATTCCCCCTTCAATCCGAAACATCGAGGAACAACGGATGATTGATTTGCTCCTGGCCTTGCAGGGCACCGTGACCCAGCCATTGCCTGCGGATGTCACTGCCACCGCGGTGAATGCCGCCGCCGGTGCGACCCACCAGGGCATCAACTACCTGAGCCTGATGCTCAATGCCAGCTGGCCGGTCAAGATCATCGTCGTGCTGCTGCTGCTCGGATCGCTGGTCAGCTGGGTGGTGATCTTCCGCAAGGTCCGCCATTTCAAGCAGGCCGACCAGAACGCCGACGAGTTCGAAAACCGCTTCTGGTCCGGAACCGATCTGGGCAAGCTGTACATGGCCGCTTCCGGCCGCGGCAAGTCCGTCGAGGGACTGGAGGCGATCTTCGAAGCCGGATTCCAGGAATTCACCCGTTCGCGCGACAAGAAACGTCTCGATGCGCAGGCCAAGCTGGAAAGCGCGCAGCGCGCGATGCGTGTGGCCTACATGCGCGAAACCGGGCGTCTGGAAAACCGGCTCGAACTGCTGGCCAATATCGGCTCCACCGCGCCTTATGTCGGCCTGGTCGGTACGGTGTTCGGCATCATGGTCACCATGCACGACATGGTCAATCAGGGTCAGCAATCCGGCATCGCCTCGGTCGCGCCGGGCATTTCCGAGGCGCTGATCGCTACTGCGGTGGGCCTGTTCGTCGCGATTCCGGCCGTCTGGGCCTATAACCGCTTCACCGCCCGGGTCGAACGGCTGGCGACGCGCTACGAAAGCTTTGCCGACGAATTCAGCTCCATCCTGCAACGCCAGACCGGCGCCGAAATCTGACCGGAGCCGCCCATGTCCGTCACCTTCATCCGCCGGCGTCGGCGCAAGCTCAAATCCGAGATCAACGTCGTGCCCTATATCGACGTGATGCTGGTGCTGCTGATCATCTTCATGGTCACCGCGCCGCTGATGAACCTCAGCGTCGATGTGGACCTGCCCGAATCCAGCGCGCGCTCGGTCGAGAACCGCAAGGATCCGGTGATCGTCACCGTGGACAAGGAAGGGCGCTACACGCTGACCCTGCAGGGCGCCAAGCCCGAGCGCGTCGATGCGGCGACGCTGCGGGCCAAGATGACGGCTTTCATCAGTCAGAACAAGGAAGTGTCGGTCTTCGTCGCGGCGCCGGGCAATGCCGATTATCAGCGCGTGATGGACACCATGGTCATGCTGCAGCAGGCCGGTGTACCGCGCGTCGGATTGATGAGCCAGCCGGGTGAGCATGCACGCTGACATCGCCGAACGGTTTCGTCCCGAGCCCGAAGAGGATGGCTTGTGGGGTGCGATCGCCCTGGCGGCGACATTGCACCTGCTGGTCGTTCTGGCCCTGTGGGTAGGCTGGAAGTGGGCGCCGCAACGGTCGATGGGGGCGCCGGCGTCGGGCTCGCCGATGGTCGAGGCTTCGCTGATGATCTCGGCAAGCGACATCAAGGCGGCCGAACGCGCGATCCGGACCTCGCCCAAACCCGAAGAACTGCCTGTGCCGGTCGTCGAGGAGGAAACAGCTCCGCCGCCGCAACCGATTCCCGAGCCGCACCCGCAGGATGCGACCGAACCGCAACAGCATCGGGCGCAGGATTTCATTCCCGAGCCCGATACGGTGGATCAGGATCGGGCTGCCCGCGACGCGATTTCGACCGAAACCGCCGCGCGCGAGCAGGAAGCCAGACACCGCCAGAGTCAGGTGGATCTGAGCGCGGAGCAGCGCCAGCGGTTGGCGCAGATCCGGCGCGAGCGCGAGCAACAGCAACAGCAGATCACCCGTGCGCAACAGCGGCTGGCGCAGTTGGAGCAAGCGCAGCAGCGTGCGGCAGCGCAGCCGCAGGCGACTCCCTCCACGGCCCAGGCAACAGTGGGAACGCCGGGTGCGGGCGGGCAGGGCGGCGTCAGCGACGATCTGCTGAACCAGTACAAGCAGGCGATCCAGCAGCAGATCAGTTCGCAATGGCGGCGTCCGGACTCGGTACCGCTTGGGCAGATATGCACCGTCAGGATCCAGCAATTGCCGGGTGGCAACGTGGCCCGGGTGGAGGTCATGCCGGGTTGCCCCTATGACGATGCGGGGAAAAAGTCGCTGGAGGCGGCGATCCTGCGCCAGCCGCTGCCGTATCGCGGATTCGAAAACGTATTCCAGCGCAATCTGGTTTTCAATTTCGAAGCTCAGGATTTGTAAGTGGCGGGTCCGGTTTCTCCAGCGCTGGAGAGATGCCCTTCCACGGAGGGTGACACGGTGGACATTGGTTATGATGTCTGCTCACGGTTGAGAAAACATTCACTTGCCGGCTGTTATCAATGGCTGGCTCAAATTTCGACTGACGGTTTATCCATGAAGAATCTGTCGTACTGGTTTTTGGTCTTGGTCTCTTTGCTGTTTCCGTTCCGAGCCTCGGCTCAGGATGGCTTGAGAATCGATATCATCGGCGGTACCGCCTCCGCCTTGCCGATCACGGTGGTGCCGATGCCTTTCCAGGGAACCGGGGCGGCACCGGATACCGACGTGGCGCAGATCGTGCGCAATGATTTGCAGCGTTCCGGACAATTCCGCACCTTGCCCGAAGAACAGATCGTCGAACGCCCCACGCGCGGCAGCGAAATCCAGTTTCCGACCTGGCGTACCCTGAAGCAGGATTACATCGTGGTCGGCCGCGTCGTGAATGCGGACGGTGGCGCTTATCGGGTCGAATACGAACTGTTCGACGTGATCAAACAGGAGCGGATGCTGGGGATGGCGCTGACCGGCCGTTCCTCCGCCATGCGCGATATCGCGCACCAGATCGCCGATGCCATTTATGACAAGATCACCGGTGTCCGCGGCGCGTTCTGGACCCGCATCGCCTATGTCAGCGCCAGCGGCACGGGCGAGGGCGCGCGTTACGCATTGATGGTGGCGGATTCGGATGGCTACAACCCGCAGAACATCGTACGTTCGGCCGAGCCGCTGCTGTCCCCGGCCTGGAGTTCGGATGGCCGGAAGATCGCCTACGTGAGTTTCGAGCGCGGCAACTCGTCGATCTACATCCAGGATATCGCGACCGGCGCCCGCGAACTGGTTTCCAGCTTCCGCGGCATCAATGGCGCGCCTTCGTTCTCTCCGGACGGACATCGCCTGGCGCTGACGCTGTCGCGCAGCGGCAATCCGGAAATCTACGTCATGGACCTGGGCAGCAAGCAGTTGACCCAACTGACCCACCACTTCGGCATCGATACCGAACCGGTCTGGAGTGCCGACGGTTCCACGATCTATTTCACCTCCGACCGCAGCGGCCGGCCGCAGATCTACAAGGTCTCCGTCGGCGGCGGCGAAGCCAGCCGGGTGACTTTCCAGGGCAATTACAACGCGACTCCCAGTGTTTCGATGGATGGGCAGAAAATCGCGGTGGCGCAGGGCAGCGGCAATACCTATCGTATCGCCGTGATGGACAGCAGTCTGGGCAGCCCCCGCTGGAACACCGTATCCACCGGATCGCTGGATGAATCTCCGAGTTTCGCTCCCAATGCCGGCATGCTGTTGTACGCAGGGCGTGAAGGGGGCAAGGGTGTGCTTTATGTCGTATCCGCGGACGGCCGCGTGAGAGAGCGTTTGGTGTCCGCAAACGGTGACGTGCGGGAGCCGGCCTGGTCTCCGTATCGTGCTGCGAATTGACAGAGGATAGTGCTAATATTTCGTTGTTTTTGACCACCCCCCATCCTGGCCATTTGGCCGCAAGGAACCGATATGAACAACACCGCTCGCATTCTGTTTCTCTCCCTCGTCTCCGTAGCAGTTCTGGCCGGCTGCAAGAAGGACGTCAAGCCGCAAGATCCGGAACCCGGCCCCATTGTCAGCCAGCCCGGCAGCAGCACCGGCCCGACCACGTCCGGCATGTATGGTCCCGAAGATCTGGACAGCGATGCCTGCCTGCGTCAGCGCGTCGTTTACTTCGATTTCGACCGCGATGCAGTCAAGTCGGAGTTCCAGAACATCATGAACTGCCATGCCAAGTATCTGCGCGACCGGCCTTCGGCCCGCATCACCCTGCAAGGCAACACCGACGAGCGCGGCAGCCGCGAGTACAACCTGGGTCTGGGCGAGCGCCGTGCCAACGCGGTCTCGTCCGCGCTGCAGGCCAATGGCGGTTCCGCCAGCCAGCTGACCTCGGTCAGCTACGGTGAAGAGCGTCCGGTCTGCACGCAGTCGAACGAGAGCTGCTGGTCGCAGAACCGTCGCGTCGAAATCGTCTACACGGCGCGCTGATCGATGCGTTTTGGATTGCTTCCGATCCTGGTTGCGGCGACCTTCGTGGTCGCCGCGCCCGCTGGCGCCCAGCGCATGAGCCTGGCGGACCGGGTCGCGCAGCTCGAAGCGCGGGCCGCCGACAACCAGGGCAATACCGATATTCTCAACCAGCTTGATCAACTGCGCGCGGAAGTGCAGTCGTTGCGCGCATCGCTGGAACAGCTGCAGAACGAAAACCAGCAATTGAAGAAGAGCAGCCAGGATCAGTACCTCGACCTGGATAGCCGTCTCAATCGGCTCGAAGGTGGCGGACAGCCGCCCGCGGCTTCCGCACCGTCGGCGGCCGCCAGTGCTCCGATGCCTTCCACGGTAGCCAGCAGTACCGCGAGTGCCGCATCGGCATCCGCAGCGCCCCGCGTCTATGGCGACAGCAGCGCCGTAGCCAACGCCGCCGACGAGCGCAGCGCCTATAACGTGGCGTTCGAGGCGCTAAAAGCCGGGCAGTATGTCGACTCGGCCGACCTGTTCCAGAATTTCCTCGGTGTTTACCCAAACGGGGTGTATGCCCCCAATGCCCTCTACTGGCTGGGTGAAAGCTATTACGTCACCGAGAACTACCATCTGGCCGAACAGCAGTTCCGCGAGCTGATCGCGCGGTATCCGACTCATGACAAGACGCCTGGCGCATTGCTCAAGGTCGGCCTGTCCCAGTATGGCGAAGGCAACGCCCAGGATGCCGCCACAACGTTGAACCAGGTGATCCAGCAGTATCCCGACAGCGACGCCGCGCGGATCGCTTCGGATCGTCTGCAGTCGATCCAGATGAGCCGCTGAGTCGACCGAATTGCCGCTGACCGCGAGAACATGGGCCCCGCGAAGCCCCGCCCGAAGGCGTTCCTCTCCCAAACCAGTGTCTTGCTATGAGTACCATGTCGCCGCCTGAACGCTTGCGGCTGACCGAAATCTTTCTGTCCTTGCAGGGCGAGTCCAACAGCGCAGGATGGCCGACGGTTTTTGTGCGCCTGACAGGCTGTCCCCTGCGTTGCCGGTATTGCGATACCGCTTATGCGTTTCATGGCGGAGAGTGGTGGGACATTGAAGCCATCCTTGCCGAAGTGGCGCAATACAGGGTCCGCCATGTCTGCGTGACCGGCGGCGAGCCGCTTGCGCAGAAACGCTGCCTGGCGCTGTTGCAGCGCCTGTGCGATAAAGATTACGAAGTATCGTTGGAAACCTCCGGTGCCCTGGATATCGCCAATGTGGACCGTCGTGTATCACGGGTGGTCGATATCAAGACGCCGGGGTCTGGCGAACAGACGCGCAATCGGTGGGAAAACATTCCTCTGCTGACCACGCACGATCAGGTCAAGTTCGTGCTGTGCGGGCGGAATGATTACGAATGGGCCCGTGGAATAGTGGCCGACTACGGGCTCAGCGACCGGTGTACGGTACTGTTCTCGCCCAGCAAATCCGGGCTGGATGCCCGCGAGCTTGCGGACTGGATCGTGGCCGATCGCTTGCCTGTCCGGTTTCAGATGCAATTGCACAAGCTGCTCTGGAATGACGAGCCGGGTCGTTGATCGAAATATGGTTGCAGGAACGGACTCTTTGGGCGAGTGCTCTTGTCCGTTTCCGTTTGCCTTTGAGGTGACAAGATGAAGAAAGCGGTGGTTCTGGTTTCGGGCGGCATGGATTCGGCTGTGGTTCTGGCGATTGCGCGCGAGCAGAGATTCGAGACTTACGCGCTGAGTGTCAGCTACGGCCAACGGCACACATCGGAGCTGGCGGCAGCCGAACGGGTTGCCACGGATCTCGGCGCGGTCCGGCACAAGACCGTGCGGGTCGATCTGCGCACCATCGGAGGTTCCGCGTTGACCGATGACATCGACGTACCGGAGGCCGGAGGAGAGGGCATTCCGGTCACTTATGTCCCCGCGCGCAACACCATCATGCTGTCGATCGCACTGGGCTGGGCGGAAGTGCTCGGCGCCGCGGACATCTTCTGCGGCGTCAACGCGGTGGACTATTCCGGTTACCCGGACTGTCGTCCCGAATTCATTGCCGCCTTCGAACATCTGGCCAATCTGGCCACCCGGGCCGGCATCGAAGGGCGGCATTTGAGCATCCGCGCGCCATTGCAGCAGATGAGCAAGGCCGATATCGCCCGGGAAGGACTGCGGCTGGGAGTGGATTTTTCGCAAACGGTTTCCTGCTACCGGGCCGATGAGCAGGGCAATGCCTGTAGCCACTGCGATGCATGTCGGCTGCGCATGGCCGGATTCGAGCAAGCGGGTATCCCGGATCCGACGCGGTATGTACGCGGGATGTGATGGGAAAGGGTCCCATCAGGACCCGAGATACGTTAGAATGCGCAACTTCTCCGACACTGCCGCAATGGCGTGTCCGTCCTGTGGGTCGTTAGCTCAGTCGGTAGAGCATCGGACTTTTAATCCGCTGGTCGCTGGTTCGATCCCAGCACGACCCACCACATTGTCATCTCCTAATATCCAATAAAGGCCAGCATCCTTAATTAAAACAAGGGATTGGCCTTTTTTACTGTCTTTGGGCGTCTCAGCATATCCCTTGAAATCCGGGGGCAGTTGGGGGCAAATATGGGGGCAGGTTGTACCTCCTCTTATGGACATGCCCCCATGCCGCTGACTGATGTAAGCATCCGCAAAGCCAAGCCCTTCGACAAGACACAACGCCTATTCGATGGCGGTGGCATGTATCTGGAAATCTCCCCGGCAGGCGGCAAGTGGTGGCGGTTGAAATACCGTTTCGGCGGCAAGGAAAAACGCCTGTCGCTTGGCACTTATCCCGATACCAGTCTGTCCGATGCGCGCGCTGCCCGCGATGACGCGCGCAAGCTGTTGGCATCCGGTATTGATCCCAGTGAGCACCGTAAGGCCCGCAAAGCGGTAGGCGAGGAGCGTGCTGAAAACAGTTTTGAAGTGATCGCGCGGGAATGGTTCGCGAAGCAATCACCGACTTGGGCGAAGACCCACGCCAGCAAGATCAAACTACGGTTTGAGAACGACATCTTTCCATGGCTGGGCCAACGGCCTATTATGGAAATCAGCACCAAGGAAGTGTTGGTGGTTGTGAACCGTGTTGCTGACCGGGGAGCGGTGGACTCCGCTTATCGTTGCCTTCAACACTGTCGGTAGGTCTTCCGCTATGCCATTGCCAGTGGACGGGCCGAAAGAAACCCGGCAAGCGACTTACGCGGCGCATTGCCGCCCATGAAGTCGGGCCACTATGCGGCGATTACCGATCCCAAGGCCATTGGGGAATTATTGCGCGCGATACAGGGTTACAGCGGTGGCGTGATAACACAGAGCGCCCTCTCCCTTGCCCCGCTGCTGTTTGTCCGCCCTGGTGAATTGCGGCATATGGAATGGGCCGAAATCGACTTCGACCAAGCACAATGGAACCTGCCAGCGGAAAAGATGAAGATGCGCGAACCGCATATCGTTCCGCTGTCCTCGCAGGCCATGGCGATCCTACGTGGTCTGTACCCACTGACGGGACATGGCCGCTATGCCTTCCCCAGCGAGCGCAGCGCACAGCGTCCGATCAGTGACAACACCATAAACGCGGCCCTGCGGCGGATGGGATATGCCAAGGACACCATGACGGCCCACGGTTTCCGCGCCATGGCCCGGACGGTACTGGACGAAGTCCTCCAGATCAGGCCCGACTACATCGAACACCAATTGGCCCATGCCGTCCGTGATCCCAACGGACGCGCCTACAACCGCACTTCGTTCCTGCCCGAGCGCCGTCAGATGATGCAGGCGTGGGCGGATTACCTGGACAGCTTGAAGGCCGATACCGGCCAGGCAGGAGCCTTCAAGCCAACCACCGGCTGAGGCCGGAAGAAGCGGCGCGACCGGGTGCGTCAACACCCGGCCACGCCTTCCACAACCGTCACCACTGAGGAATGACGATCATGGCAAACGAGAGATTACCCGAAAACCCACAACCCGACCCGCAACGGGTCTATAACATGGCGTCCCTACGACTCACGCAGGCGGTGGCCATGATACGAGTGATAGGGGCAGCGGTGGAGTATTGCCCTAGCCAGGGACTGCCCATTGAGGATGCTTCCGGGGGCGTGGTTCACCTGTTGGAGGAAGCCAGCGGACTGTTCCAGAGCATTCACGCCCCTGTCCCCATCTGAAATTGGGCGCAAGGCCGATTTCCCGTCAATGCCCACTCCGTTGAGTGGGCATTTTTGTTCGGTGCGGACGCTCCCTTCGAAAGGAAAGCGCTCCCTTCGGAACCCTTCTCCGGTTCCATGCTGTCAGTGTCAGACGCGCATTCAAGACCGCCACGACCAAGACCGCCAACTCAGCCTTACAGGTTGGCGGTCTTAAAGAAAGTCAGACAGAGCAAGGGTTTGAGGGGGACTCGATGATTAAGACCGCCAACCTACAGAGTGACGGTCTTGAAATGAGCAAGGCCGCCACGATCAAGACCGCCAACTCAGCCTTGCAGGTTGGCGGTCTTAAAGAAAGTCAGACAGAGCAAGGGTTTGAGGGGGATTCAATGATTAAGGCCGCCAACCCTCAGAGTGGCGGTCTTGAGGAATACCCCATCCATTCGGTGGATCGATTTCTTGATGCCTCCGGCCAGGAATGGGAGGTCTTCGAATGCTGATGCTCACCCTGTCCGAGCTGATGGCTACCGGTATCCAGGTTCAGCATGTCCACGGCAAATTGCGACTGTCGGCTCCACCAGGGGTTCTGACAGATGAATTGCACCAGCGCATTGCGCAGAACAAGACGGCATTACTGGTGGAGTTATCGCAGGCATCGCGCGCGCGACTGTCGGCCTTGGTAGATACCAATGCCTTGCCGGGTGCCCCGATACTGGCCCTGTCCGATGAAGACGCACTTGCCTGTTACGGCCACACAGATGACGTGCTGCGGGCCTATCTGCACGCCGAGGCGAGCCATGAAGCGATGTCGCGAGGTATTCCTCCGGTTGCATGGGGCGAACTGGCAGAGCGGTTCTGCGAGGGCTGCGGCCCGGTCCTGCTGTGGGCGACCTGCCCGCCTGTGGTGAAAGCCTGCCCGTGGTGCTGGAATCGCCAGGAAGGAAAGCCGGTCGCGCGTCCCGGTTCGTACCGGGGGGGGAGATAAAAGTTCAGCCAGTGAAGCGATTCTAGACCACACGTCCCCTCACGCGGATATTTTTTCCATGGATAAAAGGATAAATCGAATAAAGAATAGGGAAAATAATGGGCGACTAGAGCGTGTTATGAACTTTGTTTATGATGAGGTTATGGAAACCCGATGAAGCCGCCGCGCACCTATCCAACGGATGTGTCCGATGAAGAATGGGCATTTGCCGCCCCCTATCTGAT
>JAISFF010000035.1 GCA_031263725.1 Lysobacteraceae bacterium
GCCCAGCGATCCATCGGCAGTGAAGCGAATTCGCTGCCGTTGTCGGTCTGGATGCGTTGCGGCGTCCCGCGTTCTTGCCGAAGTTGTTCGACCACCGCCACGACATCCTCGCTCTTGAGACTTTGATCCATGCGGATTGCCAGACTTTCACGGGTGAAGTTGTCCACTACGGTCTCGTACACCGGCACGCCGTGAATTTCGCATACCGCTTACGTAGTGCTTACGTCCCCCTTTTGCCCCAGATACAAGAAAGCCCCGACTAGCGGGGCATTTTTGTCGCCTTGCTCAAGCCGCCTGCATGTCCATCTAGACGCGCTAATCCATTGTTTTTGCTGGCGGAAGCGGTGGGATTCGAACCCACGAACGGTTGCCCGTTGCTGGTTTTCAAGACCAGTGCCTTCAACCACTCGGCCACACTTCCGTTAGACGATTACACCAAGTTTCAAGACCGCTGCCTTAAACCGCTCGGCCACCCTTTCTGATCGAAAAACTGGCGGAACCACATCGAAGTGGCATCCCGCCGCGTTCGGCGAGACACTTGTCGGCCTCCGCCAAACCGCACGAGGCCGCAATGATATCAGCAAAGCCGCTTGTGACCCCATCGTGGATGCAGCTCGTGAAACCGATCCGTGGGCTGCTCAGGCGTTCGCCACACTCGCCAGTGTGTTCGGGCCGCAATCCAGACGCGACGCTTCGATTTCCTGCGGCAGATGTTCGGCCAGGAAATCGATGAAGACCCGGACGGCGGGCAGCAGGCCGCGACGGGAAGCGAACACCACATGACAGATGCCCTGCGGAAGCGACCAGGATGGCAGTACCACTTCCAGTTCTCCACGGCGTACCGCATCGGCACAGACGATTTCCGGAAGCATGGTGATGCCCATTCCGTCCTTGGCCATCGATTGCAGCAACGGGAAGTCGAATCCGGCCATGCGCGGCTGCAGATCGACGCGACGGACTTCGCCATTGGGACCATGCAGTTCCCAACGCTGATGCACTTCGTCCTCGCTCATGCTCAACGTGGTATGCGCGCCCAGATCGTCCGGGTCACGCGGGCGTCCTGCCCGATCCAGATACTTCGGACTGGCCACCAGCAACTCCTGGATATGGCCGAAACTGCGCATCACCAGACTGCCGTCGTCGTCCAGGCGCGAGCGCACGCGCAGCGCCACATCGAACCCTTCGTTGATCAGGTCGACGCGCCGGTTGCTGATATGCACCTGCAGACGCACCTTCGGATACTGCGCGAAGAACTTCGGCAACAGCTTGGGGAACTGCATCTGTGCCATCGTCACCGGAGCGCTGACCCGGACCAATCCGCGTGGCTCCGCGCTGAGCCGATCCACGACCTCGCGCGCGGCCTGGGCCTCGGACAACATGGTCTGGGCGTGACGGTAGACACTCTGCCCGACATCGGTGACCGCGAAGCGGCGCGTCGATCGCTGCAACAATCGTACGCCAAGATCGATTTCCAACTGGCTGATGCGTCTGCTCAATCGCGATTTCGGAATGCCCAGCGCACGTTCGGCTGCGGCAAAACCGCCATGTTCCACCACCATGGCGAAATAATAGAGGTCATTCAGATCCTGCATTTTACAGTTCCATTTTCAGAACAATTACAAAAATTAAAGCGTATTAATTACAAAATAGCAACGAAAATATGAGCTTTCGCACTCTTTGCCCGAGAATCCATCGCTTCGGAAAGGAACCGTTCCAACCGGGCAGCAGCGTCCGCTTAGTCGCGCCCACCAGCCACTGCAGCGTGCGCCTCGTCCCGCTCAGGCGATCCTGTCCTGCCCGCCCATGTAAGGACGCAACACCTCCGGGATGGTGATAGAACCATCCGCGTTCTGACAGTTCTCCATCACCGCCACCAGCGCGCGGCCGACCGCCACGCCCGACCCGTTCAAGGTGTGCAGCGGTTCCGGCTTGCCGGTCTCCGGATTGCGTCCGCGCGCCTGCATCCGCCGCGCCTGGAAATCGCCGCAGTTGGAGCAGGAAGAAATTTCGCGATAGGTGTCCTGCGAAGGCAGCCAGACTTCCAGGTCGAAGGTCTTGGCTGCGGAAAATCCCATATCGCCGGAGCACAGCAGGACGCGACGATACGGCAACCCGAGCTTTTCCAGCACGACTTCGGCGCATCGAGTCATCCGTTCGTGCTCCCGGGCGCTATCGGCGGCGCGACAGATCGAGACCATCTCGACCTTCTCGAACTGATGCTGGCGAATCATGCCGCGCGTATCGCGTCCATGGCTTCCGGCCTCGGCGCGGAAACACATCGAATGCGCAGTCATCCGCATCGGCAGCCGTTCCGGTTCCACGATCGCATCGCGAACGACATTGGTCAGCGGCACTTCCGCGGTCGGGATCAGATAGCGCTTGGAATCGCCCACCTGCGTCTGGAAAAGGTCTTCCTCGAACTTGGGCAATTGTCCCGTGCCATACATCGAGTCCGCATTGACCAGCAGCGGCACATTGGTTTCCTCGTAGCCGTGCTCGTTGGTATGCAGGTCCAGCATGAACTGCGCCAGCGCACGGTGCAGCCGCGCCAGTTGTCCGCGCAGGATGGTGAAACGGGCACCGGAAAGCTTGGCGGCGGTATCGCCATCGAGCCAGCCATGCGGCACGCCCAGGTCCACGTGGTCCTTGACCGGGAAATCGAAACTGCGCGGCGTTCCCCAGCGATGCTGCTCGACATTGTCGTTCTCGTCCTGACCGGGCGGTACGTCGTCCGCAGGCAGATTGGGAATGCCGGAAGCGATGGCCTCGATGCGCTGGCGGATATCCTCCAGTTTCAGCTCCGACGCCTTCAATTCCTCGCCGAACCCGGCCACCTCGGCCATCAGCGCGGACACGTCTTCGCCCTTGGCCTTGGCCTGCCCGATCGTCCTGGAACGGGTATTGCGCAGGTTCTGCAATTCCTGGGTCCGGGTCTGAATCTGCTTGCGGTCGGCTTCCAGGGATTCCAGCGCCGCCACATCGAGTCCGTAGCCACGGGTGGCGCGCAGGCGTTCGCCCAGAACGGCGGGCTGGTTGCGAAGCATAACGGGATCAAGCATGGCACTATCGGTTCGGTAATGTTTAGCTAATCATTATCGCGCGTAAATCGCGCATTGTCCGCGCGCGCCCCATCGATATCGCACTGTGTGACAGAATCAGCGCCGCAATCACCGGAATCAGCATGTCTTTCTCATCGTCACCCGCCAGTTTCATGCGGACGCTGCGTCCTCACCGACATACCGGGTGGATGACACTGCTTGCATTCGCCATTGGCCTGCTGCTGTTTATGCTGGTCTGGCAGAAGGATCGCAGCCGGACGGCATCCGAATTGGCAACAATTGCCCCCGTGGCCGCCGATCCGGTCTTGCCCCCCTTGCCCGAACCCAGGCCCGCCGATTCGGATGGTGCCAGCGACATGCAGCCTGCGGCCGAAGATCCGCAGCCGGTCCAGTGGTCCGAGGTGCCTTCCGCTCCCGCCGCGACCCCGGAGACGCCGTCGCCCGAAACGCCGCCTCTGGCGCCGCCGGTGGAGATCATCACTCCGCCGCAATCATCGCCGCCCTCCGTGAGCCAGCCGCTGCCATTGCCGGAACAGTCTCCCGCCCCCGAATATCCGGCTCGCGCGCTGCGCCGCGGCGAAGGTGGAACCGTGCGGGTACAGGTCGAGGTCGACATCGACGGCAAGCCGCGCCGGGTCAACGTGATCGAACGCAGCGGTTCCCGCCAACTGGATCGCGCCGCCGTGGAAGCGGTGCGTCGCTGGCGCTTCCAGCCCGCACGGCACGATGGACAACCGGTCCCCGGTACCGCTGTGATTCCGATCGACTTCAATCCGCAGACGGGAGCCGGCTCGCGACAGCGGTAGTCACGGCACCCGATTCGCTGCACCCTGTTTCCAGGCCACCCGACAAAAGCGCGCATAATAACTGACCTTACGGAATTGCTGGCGCGGACGCTGCGCGAACCGGGCCACGAAGCCGCCGTCGCGGACGAGGTACATCTGCCCAGCGCTTTGGCGCTCCGCCCCGAACACCTCGAAACGCATCGCTATGACGGACCCGGGACGTTCGCACTTCCTCGGTCATCACGGCGCATCATCCTCTCCATTGCCCCAAGGGATTGTTCGGGTACCAGTATGCATTGGGCGCCGACGAAGCGGCATCGTTGAACAGCGGCTTCGACACCGGGGTGCGGATGGATCTGCGGGTGCTGGAAGATTCGCTGCTGGACGGGCCCCGGCATTGCATGATGATGCAGATGAATTTCGACGACGGACGCGAATCGCGGCAGATGTGGACACTTGGTCGCAACACGGGTTCGAGTATCGCAAGCAATACGTGCTGATCCGCGCCAGGGAACCCTCCGCGACCGGGCAAGTCCGCCAGACGCGGGATTCACGCCGCGTCAAGTCCGAAGCCCGCCGATGCGGCAAGCCGATCGAAACCGGGAAACGATGTCGCCACATTGGTCACATCGTCGATCCTGATCTCGTCCTGCGCGCGTTGCGCCGCGACCGCGAAGGCCATGGCGATGCGGTGATCCTCATGGCTTTCCACCGTACCGCCCTGTATTCGTCCGCCATGAATGGTCGCACCGTCGGCAACCTCGTCGACGACGATGCCCAGCGCGCGCAGGCCCGAAGCCATTGCCGCGAGCCGGTCGGATTCCTTGACCCGCAATTCCGCGGCGTCGCTGACCACGGTCCGGCCCTCGGCACAGGCGGCGGCGACGAACAGCGCGGGGAATTCATCGATCATGTCCGGCACCAACGATCCGGGCAGCTCGATGCCATGCAACGGCGCATACCTTACCCGCAGATCGGCCACCGGCTCGCCGCCCTGGGCGCTGGGATTTTCCTCCGCGATGTCGGCACCCATCATGCGCAGCGCGTCCAGCAGTCCGCGGCGGCGGGGATTCAGTCCCACGGCCCGCAACAGCAGTTCCGAACCCGGCACGATGCTGGCCGCGACGATGAAGAATGCGGCCGAGGAAAAATCCGCCGGAACCACGACATCGGCCGGATGCAGGCGCTGACCGCCGCGCAACCGCGCGCGGCCGGGAGAAAAATCGATATCGACGCCGAAAGCGGACAGCATCCGCTCGGTGTAATCACGGGTCGGATGCGGTTCGCTGACCCGGGTTTCACCTTCCGCATACAGGCCCGCCAGCAACACGGCCGACTTCACCTGCGCGCTGGCCACCGGCGACTGGAAATCGATGCCGCGCAGCGACCCGACGCCGTGGATCCGCAATGGCGGCAACCCGCCTTCTTCACTGTCGATCCGCGCGCCCATCCGCATCAGCGGATCGATCACCCGCCGCATCGGCCGCTTCGACAGCGAAGCATCGCCCATCAGGACACTGTCGAACTTCTGCGCGGCGAGCAGCCCCGACAGCAGCCGCATTCCAGTACCGGCGTTGCCGCAGTCCAACGGCCGCGAAGGCGCCCGCAATCCATCGACACCAACCCCGTGGACGATGCGGGTGGAGACCGAAGGCGTCTCCATCCGCACGCCAAGCTGGCCGAATATCGCGGCGGTGGCGCGGGTATCCTCGCCTTCCAGGAAACCCTCGATCCGGGATACGCCATCGGCCAGCGCGGCGAACATCACCGCCCGATGCGAGACCGATTTGTCGCCGGGAATGTCCAGCACCCCGTGCAACGGCCGTCCGGGCCGGGCTAGCCAACTTTGTATGTCCGCCATCTGTTCCGCCCTTGCCGCCGGCCGTCATGAAGGCGCGGCGACGCTCAAATGAAAACCGGCCTTCGTTGCGTTGCCGGTTCCGATGCGCGAACGACATTCGCCATCCGCACGCATGTATCGCTCAGGGCACCGCCACCGGATACGAACCCAGCACCTTGATCTGGGCACTGTGCGCCTCCAGCTCGGCCAGCGCCTGTTTCATCGCCTCGTCTTCGATATGACCGGCCAGATCGATGAAGAAGGCATATTCCCAGCGCGCCTGGTGCGAAGGCCGCGACTCGATCCGGTTCATCGAGATTCCATGCCGTGCGAACGGGCTCAGCACATCGAACAATGCGCCCGGCTTGTCATGGATGAAGACCAGCACCGAAGTCCGGTCATGGCCCGATGGCGGAAAGATCTGCCGTCCGACCACCAGAAAGCGGGTGGTGTTCTCCCGGTCGTCCTGGATCGGCGTCATGACGACCTTCTTCAGGCCATACACATGGGCCGCGCTTTCCCCGGCGATCGCCGCCGCGTCATCGGCATTGCGCGCGCGCCGCGCGCCTTCGGCATTGCTGGATACCGGCACCTTCTCGACCTTGGGCAGATTCGCCCGCAGCCAGCCCGAGGTCTGCGCGAACGATTGCGGATGCGCGTAGATGCGCTCGATATCCTCGATATGGCCGGTGCGCGACAGCAGGTACTGATGGACGCGCAACTCGACCTCGCCGCAGATTTTCAGATTCGAAGTCAGGAACATGTCCAGCGTGATCTGGATCGTGCCCTGCCCCGAATTCTCCACCGGCACCACGCCGAAATCGGCATTGCCGTTTTCGACCTCCTGGAACACCTCTTCGATGCTGGCCAACGGCAAGCCATGCGCCGAGCGCCCGAAGTGCTTCAGCACCGCCTGCTGGCTGAAGGTTCCTTCCGGCCCCAGATAGCCGATCTTCAGCGGCTCCTGCTGCGCCAGGCAGGCGGACATGATTTCGCGGAACACATGCACCAGCAGCTCGTCGCTGAGCGGTCCCTCGTTGCGATCCACCACCATGCGCAGTACCTGCGCCTCGCGCTCGGGACGGTAGTAATCCACCGCCACCGCCAGCTTGCCCTTGGCCTTGCCGACCTGGCGCGCATAGCCCGCGCGCTCCGCGATCAGGGACTGGATCTGCCGGTCGATGCCGTCGATCTTGTTGCGCACTTCCGCCAGCGCGGCCCGCTTCTCCGGGGTGACGGACGGCTTCCCTCGCACTGGCTTGGATTTGCCGCCAGCGCCGGATTTTTTCTGTGCCATTGGAATTACCCGTGATTCGAATCGAGACCGGCCGGATCAGCCGTTGCGTTTCTGGAAGTCGTGCATGAAATCGACCAGCGCGCGCACGCCTTCGACCGGCATGGCGTTATAGATCGAAGCGCGGATTCCTCCCAGCACGCGATGGCCCTTCAGCGAAATCAGGCCGGCCACCTTGGACTCGCTGACGAACTTCGAAGTCAGCGTTTCGTCGGGCAGGAAGAACGGCACGTTCATCCGCGAGCGCACGGCCGGATCGACCTCGTTCCGATAGAAACCACCGGAACCGTCGATCGCGGCGTACAGCATCTTCGCCTTGACCTGGCTGCGGCGCGCGAACTCCGCGACGCCGCCCTCGGCCAGCATCCACTTGAAAGTCAGCCCGGCCAGGTACCAGTTCCAGCTCGGCGGCGTATTGAGCATCGACTCGTGCTTGTTGTGCACGCCGTAGTTGAAGATTTCCGCGCGCGGCAGGCCTGCGCGTTCGAGCAGATCGCGGCGGATGATGACCACCGCCACGCCGACCGGCCCCAGATTCTTCTGCGCGCCGGCGTAGATCACGCCATAACGGCTGACATCCAGCGGCTCGGATGCGATGCTGGAACTGAAATCGGCCACCAGCGGCGCATCGCCGACATCCGGGGTATGACGAAACTCGGTGCCGTGAATCGTTTCGTTCGCGGTGACATGGACATAGGCCGCGCCCGGCGTCAGTTTCCAGGTCTCGCGGGCGGGAATGCTGTGGAAGTGGTCGCTCTCGCTGCTGGCGGCGACATTGAGCTTGAGCCGCGAATCAACCTGCTTCAACGCGGTCTTGCCCCAATGACCGGTGACCACATAATCCACAGTCTGGCCTTCCGAGGCGAGATTCAGCGGCAGCAGGGCCTGCTGCGTGGTCGCGCCGCCACCGAGAAACAACACCGCATAGTCGTCCGGGATCCCCACCAGTTTGCGCAGGTCGGCCTCGGCCGCGCTGGCGACGGCGACGAACTCGGGGCCGCGATGGCTCAGCTCGACGATCGATGCGCCCGCATCCTGGTATTCCAGCATGTCCGCCTGCGCCTGACGCAGAACGGGCTCGGGCAACGCAGCGGGACCGGGGGCGAAATTGTATGCGCGTGTCATTCGTGGAGTACCTGATGGCGTGGACTTTCCATCATATGCCCCAGCATCGCTTTCATCCAAGTTCCACGATCGCACAACCGGCAGATGGCTCCGGTATCAGCGGAACCGGGGCTTTCCGCCTAGGGCGTGTCATCAATTGAGCAGGATGATAGCGGCAATCCAGTAGATCGCGCCAAGGAAGTTATCGGCGGTCTTGCCGTAGCGGGTGAGGGAACGCGCCGCGCCGCAATGGACGGGGCGCATTGGGTGGCCGACAGGCCGCCGGCTTGTTGCGCGACCGGATCAGGTCGTGCGTGCCGCTCTCGTTTTCGATCAAGCGGGCATAGACCGTGGCCGGGAACGAAGGATCATCGAGGGTCACGGACACATTGGGCGGTTCGGCCCTGCTGACTTTCTTCCATGCCGCGCCGATATCGTGGCCCGCCGCCTGCACGCGGAAATCGGGGGCGCTCTCGTTGTCGCCCTGGTCGTTGGGAACCTTGATATTGAGTGTCAGGATGCGCAGCGTGCCAGTGAAGCCGTCCTTCTCTGCGGTGAAGTGAAGGTGCCGATGTTGACCATGACGATTTCTCCTTATCGGGTTGAACCAGGTGGCGACAGTGCGTCCTCGCTGTGATCCGGATCGCCGCCACGGTCAGCGGGATCGCGTTCACCTGATGGCAGGCGCTGAATACGCAGTTCGCGTTAACATGCGCGTTTCCCGCTTCCCTGCCGCCAATGACACGCAAGACCCTCACCGTCGCCCTGGTCCAGGAACGCCACCACGGCGATGTCGATGCCAACCTGTCGGCGATCGAGCAACGCGTGGCCGAAGCCGCGCAGCAGGGAGCCGGGCTGGTACTGCTGCAGGAACTGCACAACGGCGCCTATTTCTGCCAGCACGAACAGGTCGACGAATTCGACCAGGCCGAATCCGTCCCCGGCCCCAGCACAGACCGCCTGGGCAGACTGGCGAAACGGCACGGCGTGGTACTAGTGAGTTCGCTGTTCGAACGCCGCACCGCCGGCCTGTATCACAACACCGCCGTGGTGTTCGAAAAGAACGGCGAGATCGCGGGCAAGTACCGCAAGATGCATATTCCGGACGATCCGGGGTTCTACGAAAAGTTCTACTTCACTCCCGGAGATCTCGGCTTCACGCCCATCGACACCTCGGCCGGCAGGCTGGGCGTGCTGGTCTGCTGGGATCAGTGGTACCCGGAAGCGGCGCGGCTGATGGCGCTGGCCGGGGCCGACCTGCTGCTCTACCCGACCGCGATCGGCTGGAATCCCGACGACGATGGCGCGGAAAAGCAGCGCCAGCGCGATGCCTGGGTATTGAGCCATCGCGGCCATGCCGTCGCCAACGGCCTGCCGGTGCTCAGTTGCAATCGCGTCGGACACGAACCGTCGCCGCTGGGCGCATCCGGTATCGATTTCTGGGGCAACAGCCATGTGCTGGGTCCGCAAGGCGAGTTCATCGCCGAGGCGGGAACCGATCCGACCCTGCTGATCTGCGCGGTCGACCTGGGCCGCAGCGAAACGGTACGACGCATCTGGCCGTTCCTGCGCGATCGCCGCATCGACGCCTATGATGGCCTGCTCAAGCGCTACATCGACTGAGAGCACGCCCTCGATGCTGACCATCCGCAACGCCGAACCGGCCGACATTCCCGCCATTGCGTCGCTGTACGCGGAGGAAGTGCGGGAGCGCGTCGCCACTTACGAATACGACGTTCCCGACGAAGCCGAAATGACGCGCCGGATGCGCGAAGTCGTGGCGGCGGGCTACCCCTATCTGGCCGCCGAACTGGACGGCCATTTTGCCGGCTACGCCTACGCCAGCGCCTATCGCAGCCGCATCGGCTATCGCTGGACGGTGGAAAACACGGTCTACATCATGCCCGGCGCACAGCGCCGCGGAGTCGGCAAAGCGCTCATGCTGGAACTGATCGAACAGTGCGCCGCGCGCGGTTTCCGGCAGATGATCGCGGTGATCGGCGAACCCGGCAACGGCGCTTCGGTCGCCCTGCACCAGAGTCTGGGGTTCGAAACCGTAGGCATTTTTCGCGGTCTCGGCCGCAAACACGGCCGCTGGCTGGACACCGTGCAGATGCAGCGCGCGCTGGGTCCCGGCGACAGCACCGCTCCCGACAACGAATGAGTTCATGATCACAGAAACCTCCCCCATCGCCATCGAAGCCCTGTTGTCCGATCAACCGCACAAGATCGTCGAGCGCGATGGCGTCCGCTATACCCTGCTCGGCACCGCGCACGTTTCACAGGCCAGCGTCGAAACCGTGCAGAAAGCGATCGACAGCGGCCGTTTCGATGCGATCGCGGTGGAACTGGACGCGCAGCGCCTGCAGGCGATGACCGATCCGAACGTGCTCGGCCAGATGGACCTGGTCCAGGTCATCCGCAAGGGGCGGGTCGCGCTGTTCGCCGCCAATCTGGCGCTGGCCGCCTATCAGCGGCGGCTGGCCGAACAGCTCGGCATCGAACCGGGCGCGGAACTCAAGCGCGCGGCGCTGCTGGGCCGCGAACGCGACCTGCCGCTGCATCTGATCGACCGCGAAGTCGGGCTCACGTTCAAGCGCGCCGCGCAGAGGCTCGGTTTCTTCGGCAAGGTCAAGCTCGTCACGTCGCTGGTGCAGGGGCTGTTCTCTTCCAGCGATGTCAGCGAAGACGAAATCGAAAAGCTCAAGGAAGGCGACATGCTGGAATCAAGCTTCGGCGAGTTCGCCAAGGAAACGCCGGAACTCTACGAATCCATCATTGCCGAGCGCGACCAGTACATGGCCGCCCGCCTGCGCGAAACTCACGGCGATTCCAGGGAAATCCTGGCAGTGGTCGGCGCCGGCCATCTCAACGGGCTGGCGCGTCACCTCGGCAAGGACACCGGACCGCCGGAGCAGCTACGCGAAAAATTGGAACAGGTGCGCAAGAAGAAGAAAATTCCGTGGATCACCATGACGCTGAGCCTGCTGATCGTCGGCGGCATCATCTACGGGTTCTACAAGGGCGGTCTGGACATGGGCGCGGATCTGCTGCTGCGCTGGGCCATGTTCACCGGCGGCCTCGCGGCTCTGGGCTGCCTGATGGCCAGAGGACATCCGCTCAGCATCCTGACCGCGGCCGTCACCGCGCCGCTGAAGCCCTTCCGTGCGGGTATCCCTTCCGGTGCGTTCGCATCACTGGTGGAAGTGCATCTGCGCAAACCGGCCTACAACGATTTCCTGTCGCTGCGCGACGATGCGCAGACCGTCGGCGGCTGGTACCGCAATCGTGTCTCGCGCGTGCTGCTGGTCTTCATCCTGACCAATCTCGGCAGCGCCACCGGCCTCTGGGTCGCAGGCTTCAGCATCTTCAGCAAGCTGCCGGGCTGATCCGCAACAACGCTCACGCATGCATGGCGCGGGCGGAAGACAGGCGCTTCGCCTTCAGCGACGCCACGCGCAAGGACTATTGCGCGAACGGATCCCGCTGTTCCAGCCGCAGCAGGATCGCCTTGGCTTCCAGGCCGCCACCGAACCCGGTCAGTTGCCCGTTGGCACCGATCACCCGGTGGCAGGGCAGCACGATCGGCAGCGGATTGCGCCCATTGGCAGCCCCTACGGCACGCGCCGCACTCGGCCGCCGCACACGGCGCGCCAGTTCCCCATAGCTCCAGGTGGCCCCGTACGGAATCTCCGTCAGGGTGCGCCAGACCTGCAACTGGAAAGGCGTTCCCACCGGGGCCAGCGGCAGATCGAAATGACGCCGCTGCCCGTGGAAATACTCCAGCAACTGTTCGCGCGCCTGTCGCAAGGCGTCCGGATCACGCCGCCATTGGTCACGCCCTTCGGCGTCATAGCGATTCCGCGCGAACAGGATATGCCGTATGCCCTGGGCATCGGCGGCAACGGTCAAGAGACCGACCGGCGTACCGAACGCATCGTAATAAATCTGTTGACTCATCGGCTCTTCTCCTTTGCGGCATCGTCGGCCAGATGCCATAGATGCAGAACGGCATAGGCACGCCACGGCCGCCATGCCTGCAACCTCGATCCGGCCTCGCGCTCGCGCAGGCGTCGCCAGCCGCCGAGCGCCTGGCGCAGTACCCAGTCACCGCCCGCAACGCGATCAGAACGCCGCGATGCCGGTGATCGCGCGTCCCAGGATCAGTGCATGGATGTCGTGCGTTCCCTCGTAGGTGTTGACCACTTCCAGGTTGACCAGATGCCGGGCCACGCCGTATTCGTCGCTGATGCCATTGCCTCCCATCATGTCGCGCGCCAGCCGGGCGATATCCAGCGCCTTGCCGCAGGAGTTGCGCTTCATGACGCTGGTCAGCTCTATCGCCGGCAGCCCTTCGTCGTTCATCCGGCCCAGGCGCAGGCAACCCTGCAAGCCCAGCGTGATTTCGGTCAGCATGTCCGCCAGCTTCTTCTGGATCAGTTGGTTGGCCGCCAACGGCTTGCCGAACTGTTCGCGCCCCAGGGTGTACTCGCGGACACGCCGAAAGCAGTCCTCGGCGGCGCCCAGTGCGCCCCAGGCGATGCCATAGCGCGCCGAATTGAGACAGGTGAAAGGTCCCTTGAGTCCGCGTATCTCCGGGAAGGCGTTCTCTTCCGGGCAGAACACTTCGTCCATCACGATCTCGCCGGTGATGCTGGCGCGCAGACCGACCTTGCCGTGGATCGCCGGCGCCGACAGTCCCTTCCAGCCCTGCTCCAGAACGAAACCGCGGATCTTGCCTGCATCGTCCTTGGCCCAGACCACGAACACATCGGCGATCGGACTGTTGCTGATCCACATCTTGCCACCGCTCAGGCTGTAACCGCCCGCCACTTTCCTCGCCCGCGTCACCATGCCGCCCACATCGGAACCGTGATCCGGCTCGGTCAGGCCGAAGCAGCCGATCCACTCGCCGTTGGCCAGCTTCGGCAGGTATTTCTGCCTGGTCGCCTCATTGCCGAACAGGTTGATCGGCAGCATCACCAGCGAGGACTGCACGCTCATCATCGAACGGAATCCGGAATCGACGCGCTCCATCTCCCGCGTGATCAGGCCATAGCAGACGTAGCTCAGTCCGGCCCCGCCATAGGCGCGCGGAATGGTCGGGCCGAGCAGGCCCAATTCGCCCATCTCGCGGAATATGCCGGGATCGGGCTGTTCCCTGCGGAACATCTCGGTCACCCGCGGCGCCAGCTTCCCCTGGCAATAGGACGCGGCGGCATCGCGCACCTGGCGTTCTTCAGCAGTCAGTTGCCGGTCGAGCAGCGCGGCATCGGCCCATTGGAATCCCGGCCTGGAACTGGATCCTGTCATGACATCCTCTTTCGGAATGAATACCGGGCCGGCAACCGGCCCAAGTTCGAAACGGCAAAGCGATCATTGCGATGATACGCCCCTGTCATTCCCGCGCGGACATCAACGCGCGCCGCTTCCGGCGGAACGCCGAACGAACAGCCAGCCGCGCATCCTGCCGGTCAGGCCGTCGTGCCAGATGCAAGTAGGCTGCGCCCGGTTTCGCGCGCCGCCAGGGGCGAATGGCGAACGCATCCAGATTTTCGCCCGGCAAAGCCAGTCCGTTCTCGGCGGACCTGGCTTTGGCCATTGCCGCGATGACGCGATCCAGCGCTGCCGCGATGGTCTCGGGAATGGCAGCGCCTTGTGCCTGGCGCGCAAAATGCCCGTAGCTGTAACACCGACAGCAGCGACGCCATCCCAGCGACAGCAATGCGATCACGAGCTTGCGCGGTTTTCTGGCCATTCCGGAGAAACGTCCCGAATATCCGTTTGTATCGATCCTGTCCGATCCGCCATGCCGTCAACGCGGCCTGCGGTCCGGGCCATTGACAGGGGCGGACACGATCAGGTCCGCTGCATCGAGAGGGAGGGCATCATGCGATCGCTTACCCTTACCTGGCCTTGCCCTGGTTCGCCACCGCCTCGGCCGCCTTCTTCGCCGCTTCCGGATCGCCCAGATAACGGTATGACTGCACCCGCAGTTCGTCGTCCAGCTCGAACAGCAGCGGGATGCCGGTGGGAATGTTGAGTTCGAGAATCTCCTGCTCGGAGACCTTGTTCAGATATTTGTACAGGGCGCGCAGCGAGTTGCCATGCGCGGCCACCAGCACGGTCCGCCCCGCCTTCAACTGCGGCGCGATCGCATCGTGCCAATACGGCAGCACGCGCTCCAGCGTGGTCGCCAGCGATTCGGTCGACGGCAGCACGCGCCGGTCCAGACCGGCATAGCGCGGATCGTGCACCGGATGCGCGGGGTCCTCGGTCGACATCGCCGGTGGCGGAATATCGTAGGAACGGCGCCAGATCTTGACCTGCTCTTCACCGTGTCTGGCGGCGGTATCGGCCTTGTCCAGACCCTGCAGCCCGCCATAGTGACGCTCGTTCAGACGCCAGCTCTTATGGACCGGAAGCCAGTCCTGGTCCAGTTCCGCCAGCGCGATATTGAGCGTGCGCAACGCGCGCTTCAACACCGAAGTAAACGCGACATCGAAACGCAGGCCCTCGTCACGGATCAGCCTGCCCGCATTGGCGGCTTCGGCGCGTCCCTGTTCGGTCAGATCGACATCGACCCATCCGGTGAAGCGGTTTTCGAGATTCCACTGGCTTTGGCCATGACGCAGCAATACGAGTTCATGAGTCACCGCAATACTCCGGGAAAGTGTTCGAAGACGGAATTCGGATTGTAACGGGATTGCAGGCGGCGAACATTGCGCCGTGCCGAGTCTTCCATCCAGATCATCATCACCCGGTCATCAACGCCATCGCCATCGAGGTCCGCGAATCGTTCGATCCCCAGCTTCCAGCCAGCCGGGACGAAGGACTGCAAACTTTCCCGCTCCGGCAGCGTCGGCAACAACACCCATCGTTTCGACATGCGTCCTGTATCCGGGCGCGGCGAGCGAATGGCGCTTTCCTGGCATTCGCTCCAATCACCTTTTCCAGCACGAATCCGCTCATCCCCTGGCGCTCCCTCAATGGCCGATCGGCGGACGGTGCAGACGCCGATACAGCCATTGCTGCCCCCAGCCCAGCGGAACCGCCAATGCGCCGCCGATATAGGCGGCGTTATGCATATAGCCGACGCACAGGAAGCGTCGTATCTGCTGCAATCCTTCCGGCACGAACCAATGGCGATACTCGGACAGGTCTATCTGCGCCGTCTGCGAATAACCGTATGCCAAGCCGCACAGCGCGAACAGCAGCGCGAATCCCGCCAGGCCAGGCAAGGACCACGACAAGGCTTTCCACATCTGCCCCGGAGTCCGCTGCATGAAACCCGACAATCCCACCAGCAGGCCGAGCGGCACGCCCATCCACCAAGTCGCCCCGACACCGACGATGCCGGCGCGCAACCGGTCCGGCAATGCCGAGTGCTCCAACCCGAACTGGATGAATTTGAAGCGCGAGTAGTACTCAGGCGACACGGTATAGCTGATCTGGTCATGGGCCGCGCCGAATACTGCCGCGGCGAGAACCGCCAGCAGGCAATACACGGCAAAAATACCCACTCTCATCATCGCGTTCTTCATGTTCTCCCCCTTGGTACGCTTGTGCATACTACAGAAACGATAACGGCCCGTTCCAAACGGGCCGGTTCAAAACGGATTGATTCAAAACAGATTGATTCAAAACGGGGTGATTCAAACAGAGATGCCCCACCGCCGGAACGGTGGGGCATCTTTCGTCCTGTCCTTTCCGCAACGACGTTGTCGCCGGACAGGTCGGCTTGCGCTTACGACTTCGCCAGCGCCTGCTCCAAATCTGCCAGAAGATCATCGATGTGTTCGATGCCGATGGACAACCGCACGGTATCGATACCGACGCCGGCTTTTTCCAGTTCTTCGGACGAAAGTTGCCGGTGCGTGGTCGATGCCGGATGCGTGGCCAGGGATTTGGCATCGCCGATGTTGACCAGCCGCGTGAACAATTGCAGCGCATCAAGGAAACGCGCACCCGCCTCGCGTCCGCCCGGCAGACCGAAGGTCAGCAGGCCCGAGCCATGTCCCTGCAGATATTTCTGTGCCAGGGCGTGCTCCGGATGATCCGGCAATGCCGCGTAGTTCACCCAAGCCACGCGCTCATGCTTCTGCAAATAACGGGCGATCGCCAGCGTATTGGCATTGATGCGCTGCATCCGCAGCGTCAGGGTCTCGATGCCCTGCAGGATCAGGAACGCATTGAACGGGGAAAGCGCCGCGCCCATATTGCGCAACGGCACCACGCGTGCGCGGCCGATATAGGCCGCATTGCCCATGGCTTCGGTATAACTGACGCCGTGATAGCTGGGGTCAGGCTCCACCAGCCTGAAGAAGCGCTGCCGGTGCTCGGCCCAGGGAAAACGTCCCGAGTCGACGATCACCCCGGCCAGGCTGGTACCGTGGCCGCCCAGATACTTGGTCGCCGAATGCACCACGATGTCGGCGCCGAAATCGATCGGCCGCAGCAGATAGGGACTGGCGACCGTGTTGTCGACGATCAGCGGGACCCCGGCCGCATGCGCGATCTTCGCGATCGTCTCGATATCGGTGATATTGCCGCGAGGGTTGCCGATCGATTCGACGAAGACCGCCTTGGTGCGCTCATCGATCAGGACTCCCATCGCCTGCGGATCGCTGTAATCCGCGAAACGGGTCTGGATGCCGAACTGCGGCAAAGTATGCGCGAACAGGTTGTAGGTACCGCCATACAGCGCACTGGAAGCAACGATATTGTCGCCGGCTCCGGCAATGGTCTGGATGGCATAGGTGACCGCCACCTGCCCCGACGCCACCGCCAGCGCGCCAACGCCGCCTTCCAACGCGGCGACGCGCTTCTCCAGCACATCGTTGGTCGGATTCGTGATCCGCGTATAGATATTGCCCGGAATCTTCAGGTCGAACAGATCCGCGCCATACTGGGTGTCGTCGAAGGCATAAGCGACGGTCTGGTAGATCGGTACCGCGACCGAACGGGTGGTCGGATCGGCGCTGTAACCGCCATGGACGGCGATGGTTTCGGTTTTCCAGTTCTTGTCTGTCATGGAGAAGCTTTCATCGATGCTGTGAGACTCTATAAGCCTATACGATGACGGCCTTCGTGTCGTATACCATCTATCGTTGGACACAACGATGTCTCACATGGTCCGTGTCCGAGGACATGAGCCAAGGCAGGCGCGGATGCGCGTCACCCTCCTCCCGCCTTTTCCGATCGATGCCGGCGCGGCGCGGGGCGAACCGGATATCCTCCAGAACACGATGGCACTCACGGAGCCTGTTGCATGACCGATGCTCTCTCGCCAGCGGAGTCTCCCTTGCCCGATGCGGCCGGGGAAATCCTTCCCGCGACCGCCGGGCCACCCACAAACGAGCGGATGTCTCAACTCTTCCTGAACACCAGTTGCTTGCCTTCGGCATCGACCGCGACGGTATCGCCGTTGGCGAACTCGCCGGCGAGTATCTTCTGTGCCAGCGGATTCTCCAGTTGCGCCTGGATCGCGCGACGCAACGGACGCGCACCGTACACCGGATCGAAGCCGACGTTGCCCAGCAGATCGAAGGCCCGGTCCGTTACGTCGATCTTGAGGCCGCGCTCGGCAAGGCGCTTCTCCAATCCCTTCATCTGGATCTTCGCGATCTCGCGGATCTGCGCCTTGTCCAGCGGATGGAACACCACGATGTCGTCGAGCCGGTTGATGAACTCCGGACGGAAGTGCGCCTGCACCACGCCCATGACGACTGCCTTCATCTGTGTATAGGCCTCCGGCCCACCGGATGGCCTGCCATCCGGTCCAGGCACGATGTCGCCCGCGAGTTCCTGGATCTGGTGCGAGCCGAGGTTCGAGGTCATCACGATCACGGTATTGCGGAAATCCACCGTGCGGCCCTGGCCATCGGTCAAGCGCCCGTCGTCGAGCACTTGCAGCAGGATGTTGAAGACATCCGGATGCGCCTTCTCGACTTCGTCGAGCAGGATCAGCGAATAAGGCCGCCGCCGCACCGCCTCGGTCAGATAGCCGCCTTCCTCATAACCGACATAGCCCGGAGGGGCGCCGATCAAGCGCGCGACCGAGTGCTTCTCCATGAACTCGCTCATGTCGATGCGCACCATTGCCTCGCTGCTGTCGAACAGGAATTCCGCCAATGCCTTGCACAGCTCGGTCTTGCCGACGCCGGTCGGTCCCAGGAACAGGAACGAACCGCTGGGACGGTTGGGATCGGACAGACCGGCGCGGGAACGCCGCACCGCATCGGCAACCACGCGGATCGCCTCTTCCTGGCCGACCACGCGCTGATGCAGCATGTCCTCCATCCGCAACAGCTTGTCGCGCTCGCCTTCCAGCATCTTGCTGACCGGGATACCGGTCCAGCGGGAAACGACCTGGGCGATCTCCTCGTCGGTCACCTTGTCCTGAACCAGCTTGAACTCCTTGGTCTCGGCCTGTTGCGCGGCGGCAAGCTGCTTCTCCAGTTCCGGCAATTTGCCGTACTGCAGTTCGCTCATCTTCGCGTAGTCCTGATGCCGCTGCGCGGCCTCCAACTCCAGCCTGGCCTGTTCGATCTGTTCCTTGATCCTGGTCGCGCCCTGCAACGTTGCCTTCTCGGCCTTCCATATCTCGTCCAGATCGGAGAACTCGCGCTCCAGCGCCCCGATCTCCGCTTCCAGATCGGCCAGACGCTGTTTGGAGGCATCGTCCTTTTCCTTCTTCAGCATTTCGCGCTGGATCTTGAGCTGGATGAGGCGGCGCTCCATCCGGTCCAGTTCCTCCGGTTTGGAATCGATCTCCATGCGGATGCGGGACGCGGCCTCGTCCATCAGGTCGATGGCCTTGTCCGGCAACTGCCGGTCGGTAATGTAGCGGTTGGACAGCGTGGCCGCGGCGACGATGGCCGGATCGGTGATCTCGACGCCGTGATGCACCGCGTAGCGCTCCTTCAGTCCGCGCAGGATCGCGATGGTGTCTTCCACCGTCGGTTCGCCGACGAAGACCTTCTGGAAACGCCGCTCCAGCGCCGCATCCTTCTCGATGTACTGGCGGTATTCGTCCAGCGTGGTCGCGCCGATGCAGTGCAGTTCGCCGCGCGCCAGGGCCGGCTTCAGCATATTGCCGGCATCCATCGCACCATCCGCCTTGCCCGCTCCGACCATGGTGTGCAGTTCGTCGATGAACAGGATGATCTGTCCCTCGTTCCTGGACAGGTCCTTGAGCACCGCCTTCAGGCGTTCCTCGAATTCGCCGCGGAACTTGGCGCCGGCGATCAGCGCGCCCATGTCCAGCGACAGCACGCGCTTGCCACGCAGGCCTTCCGGCACTTCGTTATTGATGATGCGCTGGGCCAATCCCTCGACGATGGCGGTCTTGCCCACGCCGGGCTCGCCGATCAGCACCGGATTGTTCTTGGTCCGGCGCTGCAGCACCTGGATGGTGCGCCGGATCTCCTCGTCGCGACCGATCACCGGATCCAGCTTGCCCGCTTCGGCACGCGCGGTCAGATCGATACAGTATTTTTCCAGCGCTTGGCGCTGGTCTTCGGCATTTTCGGACTGCACGGTTTCGCCTCCACGTATTTTCTCTATCACCGCTTCCAGTTTCTGTCGATTGCCGCCGCAGGCCTTGAGCGCCTGTCCCAGCGATCCGCCCTCTTCCAGTGCCGCCAGCACGAACCATTCGCTGGCGATGAACTGATCGCCATGCTGCTGTGCCAGCTTGTCGGTCAGATTGAGCAGCCGTCCCAGATCGTTGCCGATCGACAGGTTGCCGGCCTGTCCTGACACCCTGGGCAGAGCGTTCAGGATTTCGTTCACGCGTTCGCGCAGTTGCATCACATTGATGCCGGCCTGCGCCAACAGCGGTTTGGTGCTGCCATCGGACCGGTCCAGCAGCACGCTCATCACATGCGCCGGCTCGATGATCGTGTGATCTCGTCCCAGCGCCAGCGATTGGGCATCGGCCAAGGCCTGCTGAAAACGCGAAGTGAGTTTGTCCATTCGCATTGGGGATACCTCTCGTACAGGGAATTTGGCCGGAAACGATACCGGCAATGCTTATCAGATGCGGCCACCCGATAGTGATTCAAGAGTGACGGCATAAGCTTCCTCTTCCAAGCCGTCATTCATAGAGAAAATATCCGGCAGGCTGAGGAAATCCGAAGAAGATTCTCAAATGGATTGTCGATACGTCGCGTTTGTCGAGTGGTACGTCTGCCACAGCGGTCGTGGCAGTCGGATGCCGGCCGATCCGCTGACGGGTGATACCAATGCGATCGATGCGTTGCAGGCCATCGTGGCATGTCATGGCCGCCGGGGATTCTGGAAGCGCTTCCGGCGACTGCGCCTGGATGGACACGGCTGGAATCACAAACGTGTGTGGCGAGTATATCGCCAGATGAATGCTCTATGGGCGAACAGGAAAGTTTTATCGATGCCACGTTCGCTTTCGCACAGGGCGGCGGTGACGGAATTGGCCTGATTCAGCACAGGAAAGGCGCGAAAATCCCTGCGATTGTCGATCGGTTAACGGGCTGCCGCTCTCGGTGAGCACGTATGCGGTGAACCATCATGAAGTGACGTTGGTGCAATTGAGTTTTGATTTTTACATGCTGGAAGCGCGGCCGGATTATGGGATTGGCGATCGCACCTATGACAGCAACAATCTGGATGCCGAATTATCCGAAGAAGGCATTCAATCGATATCGCCCCATGGAAAAAAAAAGAAACGCAAAGCCCAGGATGATCGTCAATCACGTCGTTATGCTCGCTGCTGGCTTGTCGAACGACTTTTTTCCTGGCTTCAATGGAAGCGTCGACTGCTGACACGATGGGAGCATTATTCCGAGAACTTCGTTACGGCATCGAATCGGCGCCACTCTGGAACAGGCATCGGAACCGGGATTGCCGCCAAGAAAATCCGCCTCGCGATGATGAGGCCCGACGGCTCAATGCCGAATCCAGACCAAAGCGATCGACCCGGTCAGCGCCAGTATTCCGCCGATCCTGCGCAGCCGCGAGTCTTCCATATTCAGCAACTGTGCCATGATCTGCTTCCACGCATTCGGCATCACGAAGAGGACCAGCCCTTCCAGTACCGCGACCAGGCACAGCGCCGCTAGCAGATCGGGCATTACTTGTCGTTCTTCAGGTATTGCAGGAACGGATCGTTCTCGTCCAGCACGATGATGCTCTGCCCGTCGGCGAAGGACTTCCGGTATGCCTCCAGACTGCGATAGAAAGCATAGAAGGCCGCGTCGTCCTTGGTCGCCTGTCCGTACAGCCGTGCCGCCTGCGCATCGCCTTCACCGCGCAGACGCTGCGCATCGCGCTCGGCCTCGGCCACGATCACCGCCTGGTCGCGGTCGGCCTCGGCGCGGATGGTGCGTGCCTGCTCTTCGCCTTCCGCGCGCAGCCGGCTCGCCACCTGCTTGCGCTCGGCGCGCATGCGGTCGTAGACCTGAGTGATGACATCGCTGTCGGTCGGCAGATCGATCTGCTTCAGACGGATATCGAAAATGGTCATGCCCAGATTCTCGGCACCCCGGTTGATGCCTTCCAGCTGCTTGGAAATGAATTCGCTGCGGTCGCCCGACACCAATTGCGTCAGGGTGCGCGAGTTGATCTCGTTGCGCAGCGAATCCTTGATGATCGGCGCCAGGCGGTCGGTCGCGACGGAAAATTCGCCGCCGGTGGCACGATAGAAATCGCCCACGTTGGAGATATAGCCGATGGCGACGAAGTCGACGCTTACGTCCTTGCGCTCGGAGGTCAGATAGCGTTCCGGCGAAAAGTCCACCAGCGCCAGGCGACGATCGAACACACGGGCGTTTTCGATGACCGGAATCTTGAAATGGATTCCGGGGCCGATATCGGTACGTACGACCCGGCCCAGGTTCATGACCAGGCCGACCTGACTTTCCTGGACGACATAGACGGAACTGAACAGGCCCAGCAGCACCACTACGGCGGCGATGATCCAGACAGGCGCTTTCATCGGTTCGCCTCCTCTCGGCTGGCGCTGCGCTGGGTAGCGCGGGTCGCTGAACGCATCGGCTCGGCCATGCCGGCCGGTGTGTTGGAAGACTGGTTCAACATGCCCGGCGTCAGCAGCGGCGCCGGCGGCGATGTCTCCTGCGCGGAGACGCCCGGCATCGGCACGTAGATCAGTTGGCGACCTTCGCCGCCCACCACTTTGCGGTTCCGGGCCATCACTTCCTGCACCGTTTCCAGCCACAGGCGCTTGCGCGTGACCTCCGGCGCATTGCGGTATTCGTCGCGCAGCAGACTGAAGCGAGCCACATCGCCCTCGGCGGTCGCGATCTTGGCGGTCTTGTAGCCTTCGGCGATGGTACGCAGCATCGATGCCTCGCCTCGCGCCTCCGGCACGACCTTGGCGGCATAGGCACGGGCTTCGTTGATCGACTGGTCCTTGATCTGCTGCGCGCTGTTGACCTCATCGAACGCCGGCTTGACCTCTTCCGGCGGGCGCGCGTCCTGCAGATTCAGCTCGGTCACGCGCAAGCCGGTGCGATAGGTGTCCAGCGATGCCTGCAACTGTTCCATGGCGCTGGCCGACAACGGACCACGCGCGCCCAGCACGGTGTCCAGATCGGAACGTCCCACCTGTTCGCGGACCACGCTCTGCGCCGCCTGCTCCAGCACCCGGTCCGCATCGCGCGAGCCGAACCGGTACAGGCGCGGGTCGCCGACACGGTACTGCACGTTCATGGTGACGTTGACGATGTTCTCGTCGCGGGTCAGGACCGGCACGGTATTGCTGAAAGTCTTGATCTGCGTGGCGTTGACCTTGATCACGGTTTCCACCGGCCAGGGCCATTTGAAGTTGGGACCGGGCTGCATGATCCGGGCGAACTTGCCAAAACGCAGCACCACGCCGCGCTGCTGTTCGCCAACCAGTTGGAAGCTGCTGAACAGCAGCGCCAGCACCAGGACCAGCAGACCCCAGCGCCAGAAACTGCCACTGTTGTCGAGAAGGTCGCGGATCACCGGCGGCAAGCCGCCGCCGCTACCGGGGCGACGCGGCTCGCGCGAGCCGCCGTTGCTGCTGCCGGAGTTGTCATCGCTGCCGCCAGGGGTGTTCCAGGCCATGTACGCTCCGCAATACTGAGGGGTGGAAACGGCAGTATTCGCCGCATCACGAATTCGAGGACCGCTGATTTTACTATCACCGCATCAAAAACCGCGAACCGCACGGCTTGCATCCGTCACCGCCGCCTTCGATCCGGCTTCGTCGATTTACCGGCAACCGATGCAATGCGGGGTGAAAACCATCCCACCACGCCATGCCAACCCGCTATCTGGTCACCGTTCTGTCGTTTCTCAAGTGTCCCGCCCCTTATCGTGGCCCGATACGACCTGAACGATTCACTCCCAGTCCTCGGGCAACAGCGCCGGCAGCAGTTCGCGCAACGGCTTGCCATCCGCCTGCGCCGCCAGACGTTCGGCTTCGCCCAACGGCAGATCGACATGCAGACGCCAGCCCTGCTCATCCGCCCACTCGGTACGCACCGCCTGCAGTTCGTGCAATTGCGCACGCAGGCGACCCGCTTCGGGCGGCAACCGTACCTCGCCTTGCAGGCGCCGCAGATTGAGCCGCTGCGCCAGCGCCGCCAGCAACAAATCCAGTCCGCTGTCGTCACGGGCGGATATCCACACGCGCTCGCGACCGCTGTGGTCGGGCATGCCGCCGGGCAGATCGTGCCTCGGCTGCGCCCCTTCGATGCGGTCGATCTTGTTCATCACCAGCAATTGGGGGATGTCGCCGGCACCGATCTCCTGCAATACCGCATCCACTTGCCCGATCCGTTCCTCACGCAGCGGATCGGCGGCATCGACGATATGCAGCAGCAGATCGGCATCGCGGGCTTCGGACAGGGTCGAACGGAATGCCGCCACCAGTTCATGCGGCAGATCGCGGACGAATCCCACCGTATCCGCCAACGCGATGGCGCCGCCGGGCAACGCCAACCGGCGGACGGTCGGGTCCAGAGTGGCGAACAACTGGTCGGCCGCGTAGGCATCGGCGCCGGTCAAGGCGTTGAACAATGTCGATTTGCCGGCATTGGTGTAACCGACCAGTGCGGTCTTCGGCAGTTCGCTGCGAACCCGCGCCCGCCGCATCTGCTCGCGCTGCACCTGCACCTTGTCCAGCCGCTTCTGTAACTGCTCGACACGCTTCTGCAACAGGCGGCGGTCGGTTTCCAGCTGCGTTTCGCCGGGCCCGCGCAGACCGATCGAGCCACCGCGCTGTCTCTCCAGATGGGTCCAGCCGCGCACCAGCCGCGTGGCCAGATGCCGCAGTTGCGCCAGCTCGACCTGCAATTTGCCTTCGTGACTGCGGGCGCGCTGGGCGAAGATGTCCAGGATCAGTCCGGTCCGGTCGATCACCCGGCGCTGCAGCGCCTTTTCCAGATTGCGCTCCTGCACCGGGGTCAGCGCATGGTTGACCATAATCAGGTCGGCGCCGGCGGTTTCGGCCAGGGCCTGTACTTCCTCCAGCTTGCCGCTGCCGATCAGGATCGACGGATTGGGGCGATCGATCCGCGCCGCGATCGTGGCAACCACGTCCGCGCCGGCCGAGCGTGCCAGTTCGACAAACTCTTCCAGCGCATCCTCGACATCAGCCCCACTGGAATGGGGCTGGATCAGCAATGCATGCTCGCCCTTGCGGGAGCGCTCAAACAAACCCGGCTCCGGAGTCGGTCTTACATATCATCATCGTCGACATCGCTACCGGACTCGCCGCCAGGCTGCTGTACATAACCGCCGCCGGGTCCGACCCGCACATTGCGCGTCGGCACCACGGTGGAAATCGCGTGTTTGTAGACCATCTGGCTCACGGTGCTACGCAGCAGCACCACGAACTGATCGAAAGACTCGACCGTACCCTGCAGCTTGATGCCATTGACCAGGTAAATCGATACGGGAACGTGTTCGCGGCGGAGCACATTCAAAAATGGATCTTGTAGAGACTGCCCTTTGGACATGGATCACTCCTTATAGTTGTTATATTCCGGAGTCTGCGGCATGGGGGGCAGATACCGGAAACGCAGATGTTACACAAGGTGGCGTCAAGACGCTTGTTCAATTGCCGAGAAACAACCCGACCGCGGTCACGAGTTCGGCTTTGGAGCGTTCCGGATCGAACCAGCGCGCATCCAGTTCGCTGCGCAGCCAAGTGATCTGGCGCTTGGCCAGTTGCCGGGTAGCGAACACGCTCTTGTCGCGGAACGCCCGCGCATCGCCCTGGCCGTCCAGATATTCCCAGGCTTGCCGGTAGCCCACCGCACGCAACGCCGGCAAGTCCAAGGGCCGAACCGCCTGGCGCAATTCGGGCAAAGTGCGCAGGCGGCGTACTTCATCCAGGAATCCGGCCGCCAGCATCGTGTCGAAGCGCTGTTCGATTCGCGCATGCAATACCGTGCGATCGTCCGGCGACAGGATCAGTTTCAGCACCCGCAACGGCAAACGTCCGGAAGATGGTTGCCGTTGCCAGTCACTGATCGGGCGTCCGGTCAGCCGGAAAACCTCCAGCGCGCGCTGAAGCCGCTGCGTGTCGGTCGCCAGAATCCGCGCTGCCGCGACCGGATCGATTCGCGCCAGATCCTTATGCAAGGCCGCCCAGCCGCGCGCCTGCGCATCCGCCATGATCTCCGCGCGCACTCCCGGGTCGGCCTGCGGCATGGACGAAAGGCCCTGCAGCAGCGCACGGAAATACAGTCCCGTACCGCCGGCCAGGATCGGCAAGCAGCCGCGTTGCACAATCGCCGCCACCGCCGCGCGCGCGTCGGCCGCGAACTCGGCCGCGGAATAGGTCCGCCACGGATCGCGCAAATCCAGCAGATGATGCGGCACCCGCGACCGCAGACCCGCATCCGGTTTGGCCGCGCCGATATCGAGACCGCGATAGACCAGCGCGGAATCGACGCTGACGATCTCGCCGCCATGCCGCTCGGCCAGCTCGATCGCAAACGCCGTCTTGCCCGAGGCGGTCGGCCCCATGACGGCAATGGCCAATGGACGCCGGTCTTCGCTCATGCGGCTCAGTATCCGTTATCGCGCAGGTCCGCACGAACCGCGCTGAAGGTTTCCTGCACTTTCGCCGGCGGTGCGCGTCCAAGCAGACTGACGACGAAAATGCACAGCGTCGCCGCGATGAATCCCGGCACGATTTCGTACAGCCGCAGCCATTCGGGAACCCACGCCAGATCGGGAGCGGCCCGATGCAGTGCGGCATAGCGGTCGTGCGCCAGCTTCCAGCCGATGACCACCAGCGCCCCGACCAATACGCCGGCCAATGCACCGTTGCGGGTCATGCGTTTCCAGAACAGCGACAGGATCACTACCGGTCCGAAGGCCGCGCCGAATCCGGCCCAGGCATAGCTGACCAGGTCCAGCACCTGGCTCTCGGGTTTGCGCGCCAGGTAGACGGCGATCAAGGCCACTGACCCCCTCCCCATATTAGGTCCGAGCGAAACTGGAAAATTCGGCTTTGGGTTGCGGAGTGAATCGGGCGGCGAACTCGGCTGGCGGGACATCGCCGATGGCCGAGTGCGTCCGGAAATGATTGTAATCGACTCTCCAGCTTTCGATCTTCTGGCGGGCGTCATCCAGCGACAGGAACCAGTGGGTGTTGAGGCATTCGTCGCGGAAACTGCCGTTGAACG
>JAISFF010000039.1 GCA_031263725.1 Lysobacteraceae bacterium
GGCACCGGCGTCGGCGCCGGCGGAATCACCGTCATGTGGATGTCGATCCCCAGAAACGGATCGAAATGCTTGGAAGCGATCGTCATGGACCTTTCTTCCTCATGCTCGCAGCGCCGTTCACAATGCGCGGATCAGGTTGCGCAGAAAACTACGTGCCTCATCGCGGTATTCATCGCCGAAGATCAGCACCGCTCCCATCGCCAGTGCCAGCCCCACCACCAGGACGAGCCACACGCGCTGCCTCTGGTTCATGCCGTTACTCCCTGTTCGGAAGAAGCCTGCATCGCCGGATTTACCTCAGGCAACGCCGAGGCATCGGGGGCTACGGCGAACGCGGGCGGCGAACTCCACTCTTCCACGGTCTTGTCCAGCGGATGTCTCACTTCCGGCAGGCCGTTCCATTGCGGATGCAGCAGTTCCCGCGCCACCGCCACCACCTTTCGGAAAAACCCATCGCTGGCGGCGATCAAATGCTCACGCTCCCTGCACAGGCGTTCGAACGCCGCCTCGCAATCCGCCAGCAGGTCGGCATCGATCTTTTCCAGCCAACGCCGTTCAGGTGCGCTGCCCAGCTTGACGGCCTTGCTTTCTGCGCCCGCATGCGCACTCGCCAGCCGCTTCTGGTACTCCCCAGCCAGTTTTTCCAACCGGGCGGTACGACGCGGATCCTGCAGCCGCATCAAATCCTGTAACGCGACCGGGAACGTGGTTGTCTTCCGGTCTTCCGTCGCCATCCGCTTGCCTTCGACAACCGCATACAGCAGGTCTTCCCGCGCTAGGTCGTCGCGTCGCAACCGATGATTGCAGAAGGCCGCCATGCGCAGACCCTCGATCACGAACATGGCATTGGGAACGGCCCCGGCTGCTTGCGATGCTTGCCGATACGCATCGGCCGCCCTTTCCCATTGTTCGGCCGCCAGCCACGCCCCGGCCTCGCCGAAGCAGGCCTGCATGACCAGGTTGGAGCCGACCGGATGCCCCTGTTCCATCGCGTGTACGGCAAGTCCGTGCCCCGTGCGGTAGCGCGCGATGGCTTCGGCAAATTTCCGTTCCTTCATATACGCGCCGGCCACCATCATGTGCAATGCCACCTGCTGGTCCGGCCATGCTTGTTTTTCCGCCACCCTCAGCGCATGCCCGGCGCGTTCGGCCACCTGCGCCGCGTTGCCTTTCTCCAGCGTGGTCATGATATCGGCCAGCATCATGCGGTAACCCGTGGCCGACCCGGCGCCACCCGACTGGACAGCGGTATTGCGGGCAATATCGAATATGTCGATATCCGGCACGATCACCCGTGCCAAAGCACCGAAGCGCTCGACCAGCGGTTGCCAGCGTCCCCCTTCCACATCGTCGAGCAGGCACAAGCGCACGCGCCCGGAAGCCAACACCGCACTTTCGATCCAATGCTCCAGCGCCGCCTCGGAGCGGACCTTGGCCGGGTTTACCACCAGCACCAGATAACGGAAAAATTCATCATGATGGTGGGCGAAGGAATCCAGCAAAGCCATGACGCCAGCCGCGGTGTCCGGGTACGAATCGCCGGCATCTTCCCAGTCCTGCGCGCCTTCTTCGATGAAACTGGCGCGGCTTGCTTCGTAGCTCAGGCGCAGCGACTCCTTGAGCTCACGGCTGAAGCGATAGCTGGTCTCGAAATCCACCCGCAGGTTCAGAAACAGATCCGGCACGCTCCAGTCGCCCGGATTCTTCTGCGCTTCGAAGAATGCCTCCAGCATCCGCATTGCATTGCCATGCGGCCGCCACACCAACAGTTTGGCTTCGGTCTCCCCGGTAGCCTGCATCCACAAACCACCCAGGTATTCCAGACGGTTTTCAACCGTGTTCTTGCAGCGCGCCATCACCTGCCCGATCCCTATCAGCAATTCATCTTGACCAACGCCCCGTTGATAGAAACGCCCCCGCCATCGATGACGATGGTCGAGCCGTTAGAGGATATGGTGATTTTCCCGAGTTCGATCATGATGCCCGAGGCTTCGCCGGCGCCGATCACCACCATGGATGCGGACCCTATCGTCATATCGCCGCCCGAAGACATCGCACACGTTCCACTGACGCCCTGCTCCAAGGCGCCATCCACCGATATCGTACGCGCACCGATGTTGCTGTCTTCGACCGCGCCATCCACACCGCGCTTGTCCATACCGATGACCGTTACCTCGCGGCCGGCGCCCATTTCCTCCGTGACCTTCCCGCCCACCTGCATCAAGGACGTTCCGGTCACTACCTGCTCCGAAGTGCCGTTGCGATGGCTGGTGTAGTTGCCATCGAGCACGCTGCCGTAGTCGCCAGTGATGGACTCGTTGTAACCGGCCGCGGCAATGGTCAGCGTCTGCCCGGCCTCGTAAGTGTGGGACACCGCGCCGGTCACCGTGGTATCGGACGTACCGGTCACGGCACGGGTCGCGCTGCCCGATACGGTGGTATCGGAATTGCCGGTAATACCAACGGTTTCGTTGCCGGTCACGGTCACCCCGCGATTGCCGCCGACGCTGATGCTCTGGTCGGCACCGACGCTCAGGCTGTCGTTCACCGCCACACTGCTGGACTTGTTGTTGCCGATGCTATTGTTCTGGTCGTTGAGGACCGTGGTCGACATGTCCTTCTGGGCATGGATGTCCAACCCCTGGCTGCCGGCCGTATCGGTCATGGTCAGGCCGTTGTAGCCCTCGCCCTTGACCGTTTTGGATTTCATGCCGCTGACATTGCTGCCGAACGGCGGCATGTTGTTCTCGTTGTAGACCCGGCCGACGATCAGTGGCCGATCCGGATCGCCGTCGAGAAAGTCGACCACGACCTCCTGGCCGATGCGCGGCGGCGACACGCCACCCATGTCGGCGCCTGCCCAGGGACCGGCGACACGTACCCAGCAGGAACTGCTCTCGTTGAACTGCCCCTGCCGGTCCCAGTGGAACTGTACTTTCACCCGACCATACTTATCATCGTAGATCTCTTCGCCCGGCGGCCCCACCACGGTTGCAGTCTGCAATCCCGGCATACGCTGCGGTGGCGTCACGCGCAGCGGGCGGAAGGCGATCTTCCGGCGCAAGCTGGTCAGTGTGCAGCGATAAATACTGTCCTCGACATCCGAGAAATCCGGCCTGAAATTGTTGCGCGCGTCATGGCGCACATCGACGACAAAGAACTTGCGCTCGTCCTCGTCGGCTTCCATGTGATCGAAATGATTGTGCAGGACAAAATAGCGTCCGGTCTGCAACCCGCGGTGATCACCCGCGCCTTCGAACAGTTTGGTCTGCCACGCCACTTCTTCGGCCCGCAGCGACGCCAGCGCCTCACCGATTGCACTGTCGAAATATCTCGCCGCGCCGTCGTAGCGATAACTTTCCAATGCGGGCAACGCCCCGAGCGGAATGTCCAAAGGCCGGCTTGCCGCCAGCGCATTGGTCGGTTGCTTGAAATCGAAACTCTTCAACGCCTGGATGCTGGATGCCACTCGTCGGCGGGTATTCCACTCGTCGATTCCTCCCTCCGCCGACGCACCCTGGTCAAGCAGGAACCGGACACGGGAAGAACCATCGATCGGAGCCGACACCGTGGAATCATCGGCCAACACCATGGTGTGGCCGTCAAGCTCGTGTTCGAACACGTAGTAGATGCCGACATCCTCCAGCAATCTGGAGACGAACGCGAAATCCGACTCGTTGTACTGCACGCAATAATCGAGCTTCGGATAGCGGTCAACGCTGAGGTCATATCGATACTTCGCGATATCGGCATAGCCCGCAAACACCTCCTCGACGATCTCAAGTACGGTCAGATCCTGAAAGATCCTGCAGTTGCTCGCGTATTGGAGGAATGCAAACCACGGAGCGATATCGGCCTGGTACACGACAAGCCCACCATCGGTTCCGGTTCGGGCGAACTCCTTCACATACCCATGGAAATGACGTGCCCCATGATCGGTCTGCATCGTCAGCAACAACGGCTGACCCACGATCTTCTTGAGTTCGAGATGAGCGTCCACCGCCAGCAACTGGATGCTGAATGCGAACGGGGCCGACACCGCTTCGCTCCCCTGGAAGCGATGGACAACGAAGGGATCGGGATCTAGAACGGTACGAACCCGAATGAGCCGCTCGTCCTGGTTCAAGCGGATAACCTTGCTCAGTTGCTCAACGGAATATCCGTACATGGCAGCCTCGACAGCGGAGGTTGAAGTGCTCAGGATTGTCTGGTTTTGCAGGTTTTACTGGATTCGTAGCGCGTTGACACGCACCCCCCTCTGGCTGCAGCACTCACTCCCTAAGTCGACCCGCTGCAGTCACAAGTGCGATGGTTCGCCCCGATGCCATGGGGATGCAGTGATGATACCGTGAAATTATCACAAATCACGGATTCGTCTTGCAACCTGCTCTCGTCTGGAGATGAATAGGCAAGCACGCGCCGCAACAGGCCATCCACAGAATCCGGATCGACCGGACGATCTGCCGATGCCTTCATCCGCGTGGCAAAGGCACCCCAAGTTGAAACTGTAATCCCCAGCTGGCGCTTCACCATTGTGATGACCCACTAAAAACCTGCTGACATCATTCACTTTGAGGAATTGATGATGAGCCTGAAGCTGGAAGAAGGGGGTCAGATGGTGAATGCCAGGCGCAGGAGCGCCCTGGCGCTGGCCTGAACCTGTTCCGCTGAAACGGACACCAGGAAGCGATACTTTCATCGTCGCCTGGAGGTTTCATGCAACGCATTTCCCATCGTCGCTACACCGAAGATTTCAAAGCTCAAGCCGTTGTCCTGGCCGAGTCGATCGGTCGGGCCAAGGCAGGCCCGGCAGATGGACATGTCGGTCAAGACGCCAGACAACTGGCTGGACGTTTCGCATACCGCCCGTCCGCTCAGTTCGCCCAGCCGCAAGCCTGGAGCGCGCGCTGGCCCAGCGGCGGGCCGGGAATGCCACACTCAAGATGGAGCGCGAAATCCTAAAAAAAGCGACGGTGTTCTTCGCCAGGAAGTTCAGGCGAGGTACGCCCTCATCGCATGTGAACAGGCTCGTTATCCGATCCGGATGTTGTGTCGCCAATACATCGTTCTTGAAGACACGCTCGAACAGTAGCGGAAATGTCACCACTTCCCGCCCCTGTGGCCGAATATGAAGCGACAGCCCAAATTGCTGTCGCGGAGTGTGTACGCCTTGCCTTTTGCCCTGGCGTTTCCGATTGATCGTTTCGGATAAGCCCAATTTCTGTCTCCTGATCATTATCAGGGCCAGATGCTGGTCGCACCTCCTACTTGCCTTCACCGAAAAACCGTTCCTGTTACCACCCGTATCGATGGACTTAAAAATACCGGATACGGGTGGATTTCACTGCAATCCCTGAACCAAAAATCAATGTTCTATATGAAACTTCCTGGAACATAGGTTGGTGCCCAAGAGGGGACTCGAACCCCTACGACTCTCGTCGCTACCACCTCAAGGTAGTGCGTCTACCAATTCCGCCACCTGGGCAACCGAAAACAAAAACCGTGAAACGCAACCGGGCTTACTGCGGCGGCGCGGGCTGTTGCGGCTGCTCCGCCGTCGGCGCCGGTACCGTCGCCGGCTCCTGCGAAGCGGGTGCATCCTGGGATGACGGCACCGCGACCGCATTCTGCTGGCCCACCGTCACCGGAATCAACTCGCCCGGAGCGGGCGTCGGCTCGGGCAATGCCGGAACCTGCTGCGACATTTGCTGCAAGCTCTGATCCATCTGTACTTCGGGACGCGAATTGTGGTTGGCATACCAAGCCATGAACAGCGCGATGCCAAAAAACACGATCGCAAGCCACTTGGTGCTCTTGGACAGGAAGTTGGATGCGCCACGCGCACCGAACACGGTACCGGACGCACCAGCGCCGAATCCCGAGCCCGCCGCGGCGCCGGCGCCGCGTTGCAGCAGGATGAGCGTGATCATGGCGATCGCCACCAGCACATAAACCACATTCAGAACCAATATCAACATTCAGGTTTGCCTCGGCAAAACAAATCAGGCGGCCGCTGCGGCCCGGGCGATGGCGATGAAATCAGTAGCCATCAGCGCCGCGCCGCCGATCAAACCGCCATCCACATCCGGCTGCGCACACAACGCCGCCGCATTGTCGGGTTTCATGCTGCCGCCATAAAGGATCGTCAGCGAATCTGCCATTCTAGCATCGTGTGCACGGATTTCGCCACGAATGAAGGCATGCATCTCCTGGGCCTGCTCCGGGCTGGCGGTACGCCCGGTTCCGATTGCCCAGACCGGCTCGTAGGCGATTACGGCCCTGGCGAAAGCCTGGATACCGGCGGTTGCGACCACCGGCTGCAACTGCGCGCCGATCACGGCCTGAGCCTGCCCGGACTCGCGTTCTTGCAGCGTCTCGCCCAGGCACAGCACCGGAATCAATCCTGCCGCCAGCGCCGCCTGGAACTTGCCAGCGACATCCTGGTTGCTCTCATGATGGAATTTGCGCCGTTCGGAATGTCCCACCAGGACATAGCGCGCACCGTTCTCGGCCAGCATCGAGGCGGCCACTTCCCCAGTATAGGCGCCTTTGTCGTGCGTGCTGACATCCTGCGCGCCGAACGCCAGCGAATGCTGGCCAAAGGTTCGACTCAGCTCGTTCAGGTAAGGCACCGGCGGAATCACCGCCACTTCGACTCCATCGATCGGCAAAGCTTCGACGATCTTGCCAAGCAGTTCCTTCGCGAACTGCCGGTCGCCGTGCAGCTTCCAGTTTCCCGCCACCATCTTGCGTCGCATCGAATCGTTCCCCGCCTGAAGACAGGTGCCAAGGATACCCGTTCATGTTGGGCAAAACATCGTCGGCGATCCACGTCATCGGATACCGGCAGAATCCGGCCAGCTCTTGCGGTCGTTGATCTTCGACAAAAGTTTGGTTACGCGGAAGCGCGCACGACCTCGACCAGACGCTGCAGCGTGTCCTGCATCAGCGCCGCATCGTCGGCTTCGACCGTGACCCGTATCACCGGTTCGGTGCCCGATGCCCGCAGGAACGCCCGCCCCCGCCCCGCCACCGAAGCCTGCGCCAGCGCCAGCGCTGCCTGCACCGCCGCCGACTGGTCGGGTTTGGCGCCATTGGTCAACTTCACATTGACGGTGCGCTGCGGCGCCTTGCGCAGTCCCCGCAGGGCCTGATACAGCGACTGGTGCTGTCGTTTCAGCGCCTCCAGCACCTGCAATGCGCTAATGATGCCGTCGCCAGTGCTGGTCCGGTCCAGACACAGAAGGTGTCCGGATGCCTCGCCACCCAGCACGCCACCGTTTTCGAGCAGGGCCCGATGTACGTAGCGGTCACCGACCTTGGCGCGCTGGAAAGCGATTCCGCGTTCGGCGAAAGCTCGCTCCAGTCCGAAATTGGTCATCAGCGTACCTACGACCGTCCCGCGCAAACGTCCGACCGCCTGCCAGTCGTTGGCCAGGATGTAGAGCAAATCGTCGCCGTCCACCGGATTGCCCCGGCCATCGGCCATGAGTACGCGGTCGCCATCACCATCGAACGCGATTCCCAGATCGGCGCCCACCTCGCGGACTTTGGCCACCAGGCCGTCGATATGCATCGAACCGACGCCGGCGTTGATGTTCAGGCCATCCGGATTCACGCCCATGGTGACGATATCGGCACCGAGTTCGCGGAACAGCAATGGCGCGATGTGATAGGTCGCGCCGTGGGCACCATCCAGCACGATCTTCATGCCGCGCAGGTTGAAATCACGCGGAACGCTGGCCTTGCAGAACTCGATGTAACGCCCGGCCGCGTCGAGCGTCCGCACCGCCTTGCCGAGGGCCTCGGATTCCACCGTGACGAATGCCTGATCCAGCGCCGCTTCGATCGCCAGCTCGGTCGCGTCGTCGAGCTTTTCGCCTTTGCCGGAAAAGAATTTGATGCCGTTGTCGTAATGCGGGTTGTGCGATGCGCTGATCACGATGCCCGCATCCGCGCCCAGGGTACGGGTCAGGAACGCGACTGCCGGCGTCGGCATCGGTCCCAGCAATTGCACGTTGACGCCGGCGGCCACCAGACCCGCTTCCAGCGCCGATTCGAACATGTAGCCGGAAATCCGCGTGTCCTTGCCGATCACGACCACGGGCCGCGATCCCTTGCCCGCGCCCAGAACCTGTCCCAGCGCATTGCCGAGCCGCAGCACGAAATCCGCGGAAACCGGTCCCTGGCCTACCCGGCCGCGGATTCCGTCGGTACCGAAATATTTTTTCTTCATGCCGCGTCCGTGCCGTCCGCATTTCCGGGTGGTGGTTGATTCATCATCATCGCCAGCAGATCCGCCAACCGGGGGCGCAGCATGCGACGGTCACAGATCTGATCGATCGCGCCATGTTCCAGCAGAAACTCGGAACGCTGGAAACCTTCGGGCAGCTTCTCGCGCACGGTCTGTTCGATGACGCGGGGACCGGCAAAACCGATCAATGCCCCCGGTTCGCCGATGTTGATGTCGCCCAGCATCGCGAAGGAAGCCGATACGCCGCCAGTGGTCGGATGGGTCAGCACGGAGATGAAAGGCAACCCGGCCTCGCGAAGCTTGCCCAGTACCGCCGAGGTCTTGGCCATCTGCATCAGCGAATACAGGCCTTCCTGCATGCGGGCGCCACCGCTGGCGGAAAAACTCACCAGCGGTGCGCCAATTTCCAGCGCACGCGCGCCGGCGCGGAAGAACTTCTCGCCCACCACCGATCCCATGGAGCCGCCCATGAAAGCGAAATCGAACGCACAGGCCACCAGCGGCCGGGTCATGAGCAGACCCTGCATCAAGATCAGCGCGTCGTACTCGCCGGTGGCCTTCTGGCTGGCCTTGATCCGGTCGACATAGCGCTTCTGGTCCTTGAACTTGAGTACATCGACCGGCGCCAGCTTGGCATCCAGTTCGACCGTGCTGCCTTCGTCGAACAGGGCCAGCAAACGGGCGCGGGCGCGGATCGCCAGGTGATGCCCGCATTTCGGGCAGACCTCAAGGTTTTCTTCCAGTTCCGGCCGGTAGAGCGCTGCGCCGCAATTGCCGCACTTCTCCCACAATCCTTCGGGGATGTTGCGTTTGCGATGCGCGGCGGAATCCGTGCGAATGCCCGAGGGCATCAGTTTGTTAAGCCAACTCATGCGGGATACTGATTCCGGTCATGGCCACCATTGGCCTTTCAGCGGAACAGTCTAGCTCACCTGTCCATCGGAGGGACAAATCCCGGTCGGGCCTTGTCCAGAGCCTGGCGCAACGGTCTCAGGAAGTCGGCGGCGCGCGTTGTCGCGGCCTTCACATCAGGCGCATCGGCCATCGCCGTCACCAGGGCGCTGCCTACCACCACACCATCGGCATCGACCGCCATCGCCGCCGCGCTGGCGGCATCCTTGATGCCAAAACCCGCCACCACCGGCACCGGCGAGTGTTCGCGAATCTCGTGAATACGGTGGCCGGCGGCCTGCGTGTCCAGCCGATCGGCGCCGGTGACTCCGGCATAGCTGACGTAATACAGATAGCCCTGGGCGCCGCCACAAAGGCGGCTCATGCGCTCGTCGCTGGTGGTCGGCGCCGCCAGCGGCACCAGGGCCAGGCCGGCCGCGGTGAATCCGGCACGGGTTTCGTCCGCTTCCTCGACTGGAAGGTCCACCAGCAATGCGCCATCGACACCCGCGGCCACGGCTTCATCGGCAAAGCGGCGCGTGCCATGAATCTCGACCGGATTCAGGTAGCCCATCAGGATCACGGGCGTGTCCGCATCCTGCCGACGGAACTCGCGGACACAATCGAGGACGTAGCGCAACCCCGCGCCCCGCGCCAGGGCGCGCTCGGAACTGTGCTGGATGGTCGGCCCATCAGCCATCGGATCCGAGAACGGCACGCCCAGCTCGATCACGTCCGCACCGGCATCGACCAGCGCTCGCATGACCGGCACGGTCGCTTCCAGCGACGGATCGCCGGCGGTGATGAACGGGATCAGCGCCTTGCGGCCGCGCGCGCGCAACTCGACGAATCTGGCTTGCAAACGGTTCATAGATACCCCTCGATGAGCCGCGTGGCTTCCCACTCGCCCCAATGCATTCCGGACACTTTTTCATCCATGGTTTCCACACGAAACCCCAGATCACGGCCCGGCGCCCGCCAGGTCGGGGAATGGCCGCCCTTGCCGCCATAGCCGTGCCGGGTGATTTCGACGCCTTCAGGCGATTTGCTCCGCGCGGCGGCCTTCGGCTCGCCGACCCGGATGCCGAACAGCCTTTCCATCCCGCCCTTGTACAGCTCGAAGCGCACTCCCCGGCCTCCCGTCACCCTCATCGGAATACCGTACGGTAGCCTTTCGCCAGCGCGGAACCCGCAATCCAGCCCATCCTGTCCATACTCCTCCGGCACCCGGTCCGCCGTGGAACGCAGCTCCGAAAAGGACTGTCCGATTTTCACTCCGCCGATCCGATCGATGCACAGCGCGGAGGTTCCGTCCGCAGCGATCGCGGAGTACGCCAGCAGCAGCGCGGAAGCGACACATGTTCCCCACCATACCGGTCTCATAGCCCGATCCCTTCGCGCGCCGCGATGGTGTGCACGTCCTTGTCGCCGCGCCCGGACAGGTTGCACAGCACCAGCGCATCCTTGGGCATTTCCCGGGCCAGCTTGATGGCCTGGGCCACGGCATGGCTGGATTCCAGCGCGGCGATGATGCCCTCGGTCCGGGCCAGACGATGGAACGCGGCCATGGCCTCCGCATCGGTGATGCCGGCATATTCGGCGCGCCCGCAGTCCTTCAGGAAGGCATGTTCGGGACCGACGCCCGGATAATCCAGTCCCGCCGAGACCGAGTGGGTCGCGGTGATCTGGCCGTCGTCGTCGCACAGCAGATAGGTGCGATTGCCGTGCAGTACGCCGGGCCGTCCCGCCGTGATTGACGCTGCATGCCGCCCCGATTCGATGCCGTCGCCAGCCGCTTCCGCGCCCACCAGCCGTACCGAACGGTCATTGAGGAAATCGTAGAAAATGCCGATGGCGTTGCTACCGCCGCCGACACAGGCGGTGATCGCATCCGGCAGGCGTCCGTATCCGGCCAGCATCTGCGCCTTCGCCTCGCGCCCCACCACCGCGCTGAAATCGCGCACCATGCGCGGATAGGGATCCGGTCCCGCCACCGTACCGATGATGTAGAAGGTGTTGTGGACATTGGTCACCCAATCGCGCATGGCTTCGTTGAGCGCGTCCTTCAGCGTCGCCGAGCCGCTGGTCACCGGCACCACTTTGGCGCCCAGCAATTCCATGCGGTACACATTGATCTTCTGTCGCTGGATATCGGTCGCGCCCATGTAGACCACGCATTCCAACCCCAGACGCGCCGCCACGGTGGCGCTGGCGACGCCATGCTGGCCGGCGCCGGTCTCGGCGATGATCCGGGGTTTGCCCATGCGGCTGGCCAGCAGCGCCTGGCCAATGGTGTTGTTGATCTTGTGCGCGCCGGTGTGGTTGAGGTCCTCGCGCTTGAGCAGGATGCGGGCGCCGCCCACATCCCGGGTCAGCCGCTCGGCGGCGTAGATCGGGCTGGGGCGACCCACATAGTGGTCCAGGTCGTAGTCGAACGCGGCCAGGAACTCCGGATCCCGGCGCGCCTGGTCATAGGCCGCCGCCAGTTCCTGCAATGGCCCCATCAAGGTTTCGGAAACAAAGCGGCCACCGAAACGGCCGAAATGCCCCCGTTCATCCGGATAGGCGTGGAAGTCCTTGATCTCTGTGCAACTCATCGGCATTCACTCGATAGAAAGAATCCGGTCGGCCCGGAAACGTATTCCGATACTTTATCGCAATGATTTCCTATGAAGAATTGATAAGATATGACATTCATGTCAAATAAACTCACATATCATGCGCCGTGAGCTACCGCCTCTCAATGCACTGCGGGCGTTCGAATCCGCCGCGCGTCTCGGCGGCGTCAGCCGTGCCGCCGAAGAGTTGCACGTCACCCACGGCGCCATCAGCCGCCAGATCCGCACGCTGGAGGAATGGTTCGGCGTGGCCCTGTTCGCGCGCCAGGGACGCGGCCTGACGCTGACTCCAGCCGGACAGAGACTGCAGGAAGCCACAAGCACCGCTTTCGAACACCTGCGCCTGAGCAGTGCCGAACTGCGACGCGTCCCGCGACAGGGACCGCTGGTGCTGGGCTGCCCCGGCAGCCTTCTGGCGCGCTGGATCATTCCACGCCTGGCCAGGCTGGAACAGCAATTGCCGGAGCTGTGTCTGCATCTTGCGGTGAGCGAGCAGGTTCCGGATGCGCAACTGAGCGGACTGGATGCCGCATTGCTGATCGCCGCGCCGCCCTGGCCTGAAACATGGCAGGTGCACGAGCTGGCGCAGGAGCGGATCGGGCCGGTGCTGAGTCCACGCTTCGGCGACTTCGGAACACTTCGCCATGCCCCTGTCCAGGCCCTGCTGGAACAACCGCTGCTGCATACCCAGTCGCGTCCGCAAGCCTGGCCGGATTGGGCGCATGCGCAGGGGCTGGACGCGGATGCGCTGCACTACGGCGGCGGATTCGAGCACCTCTCCTATCTGCTGGAAGCGGCGGTGGCCGGACTGGGCGTCGCCATCACGCCGGAACCGCTGGTCAGCGAGGATCTCGCAGCCAGGCGACTGGTCGCCCCGTGGGGATTCTCCGCAACGCCATCGCGATGGGTTCTGTGCGCACCGCAACGCCATGCCGATCCCCGTATCGAAGCGCTCGGCCAATGGCTGCGGCGGGAACTGACGGCGACGGCATTCCACGCCTGATCGCCGCGCGCGACGCGATACTTTTCACGCCGCGACACCGGACCGGAACAACGGATATTTGCGGCATCCCTGGAAACCCGCCAGATCGAGAAAGCGGCCAATGGATGTCCTGATCGAACCGAAGAAGCGCTTCGACCTGTACGCATCGACGAAGGACAGCACCCGCATCGTCAGCATCCCGCACAGGACGAACAAAACCGCCAATCCGGTGAGAACGCCGTTCAGGATCACCGGCAAATCGACGCCGGACACCTCCATACTTCCTCGGCGAAACGCCGCATCTTTTCCGCATCCTTGATGCCCGGCACGGCTTCTATGCCGCTGGATACGTCCACGCCCCAGGGATGCGCGGCCCGAATGGCGGCGGACACATTGCCCGGCCCGATGCCGCCGGCCAGCAGGTACGGCCGGTCGATTTCCACGGGCAGGCGGCTCCAGTCGAATGTCTGCCCGCTGCCGCCACTGCCGCCGGCGCTGTGGCTGTCGAACAGGAACCCACTGGCGCCCGGAAACTGCCGACATGCCTGTGCCGCCGCGTCCGGCGACAGCCCCCCCATCGGAATTGCCTTCAGATAGGGCATATCGAAACCGGCGCAGAATCCGTCGGCTTCCTCGCCGTGGAACTGCAACAGCGTCGGCCGGACCTGCCGTATCACCTCTCGCACTTCTTCGGCGCTGTTGTTGCGGAACAACGCCACGACGCTCAACAGCGGCGCGACCGTCGTGCGCAGACGCCGGGCGGACCCGACATCCAGTCGCCGGGAACTGCCGTGCGCGAAAACCAGCCCGATCATATCCACGCCCAGCTCGGCCGCCAACGCCACATCCCCGGCGCGGGTCATGCCGCAGAACTTGATTCGGGTGCGCAACCGCATGGAATGTTCTCCAGATGACTGAGGCCGGCGCGAAAGCGGATCGCGTCCGGGATTTGGCAACGCCTGCGGGAATCGGGGCGAACCGGGACCGCCTTCCCTCTTACTTCTCGGCGTCCGCATCCGCAAGGGTCACTTCGGCGGGCAACGACCATCGAGGAGGATATAACGGCCCCACGAACACCAGGCCTTCGGGCGGCGCGGTGGGACCTGCCAGCGTGCGATCGCGACCTTGCAGCAGGCGACCGATCCAGCCCATATCCTGTGTGCCCGCGCCCACCTCCAGCAACGAGCCGACAATATTGCGGACCATGTGATGCAGAAACGCGTTGGCCTGAACCTCGACTTCCACGATCTCGCCTTCGCGCCGCACATTTATCCATTGCAACTCGCGGCGGGCATGCCTTGCCTGGCAATGCGCCGCCCGGAACGCGCTGAAATCCTGTTCGCCCACCAGCGCCTGCGCGGCCCGGTGCATGGCCTCGGCATCCAGCGGACGGTGCTCCCAGGCCAGCGTCTGCCGATGCAGCGCCGGCCGGACCATGCGATTGACCAGCCTGTAGCGATAGCGCCGCGCACGCGCGGAAAAACGGGCGCTGAAACCGTCCGCTACCGGCACGCACCATCGCGCGCAGACCGCGGGCGGCAGATAGGTGGTCGTGCCCAATACCCAGCCGCGCGGACTGCGCACCACATCGGTATCGAAATGCACGACCTGACAGACGGCATGCACGCCGGCGTCGGTACGCCCGGCGCAGATCACTTCCAGCGGGACGGCGGCCACACGCGACAGAGCGGCCTGTAACGCGCCCTGCACGCTGGCACCGCCCTCCTCGCCCAGATGCTGCCAGCCCCGGAACCCGCTGCCGTCGTATTCGACCCCTAGCGCATAGCGCATCGCTGCACAGCCTGCGGCGCGTTTATCCGCCGAGTTCCTGCAGATGGCGCTTGGCTTCTTCCCTCGCCTGCGCATCGTCGCCCTTGACGACCTCGTTCAGCAGATCGCGCGCCGTTTCGGTATCACCCAGGTCGATGTAGGCCAGCGCCAGCTCCAGCCGGTCGCGGCTGTCCGGCGTATGCCGAAGCAGCGAAGCCAGACTGGCACGGTCCTCCGTCGCGGACGACATCGACGATCCGAACTGGCTCAACGGCGGCGGCGCCTGCACCTGAATCTGCGGTTGGGGCTGGTCTTCCAGATCGGCGATACGGCGCGCGCGCACCAGTTCGTCAGCGTAGGACTGGACATCCTCGTAGCGCTTGTTCAGATCCTCGTCGTTGAAGGACGGAGCCTGTTCCTCCGGCAACGTTTCCAGTTCCATGCCCAGGTCTTCCGCACCCGCCACCATGGAGGCGGGATCCGCCGGGCCTTCCGGCCCGACGCTTCCTGCCGCGACCACCGTCGACAACGGCGAAGGCTTGCGGCGGCGCGCCAGCAGCAACAGCAGCAGCAAGGCCAGCAATATCAAGCCGGCACCGACGCCCCATACCCACATCGGCAGGCTTCCCGAGGCATTGGTCTGCCTGAGCCTTTCCTGCGCAGCCGCCAGCTCGCTGTCCTTCACGGTCAGCAACTGTTGGCTCTGCTCCTGCAGTTTCTCCAGCTCGGCCACGCGGCTGCGCAGCTCATGCACTTCGCCTTCCCGTGCGGCCAGATCCTCTTGAGCCTGACGGACCTGATCGTTAGACAACATATTGCCCCCGCCACTGCCAGAACCCGTCCCGGATGCGACGCCCGCCTCTTTGCCGGTGGTCGCCGCGGCAGCGGGCGCGATTTCGAGACGTGCATCTGCCCCGCCGGGACGGGATTCCGCGGACGCACTGGCCGCAGGCGCGCCCGTCCGGGCGACGGCCGGAACTCCGGAAACGGTGCCGGAAGAGCGGCCCTGCCGCCACTGCGCGATCTGTTCGCGTACCTGCGCACTGGCCACTGCGGCGTTCAGTTCCGCCAATTGCGCGTCGGACGGCATGCGCAACCGCGCGCCCGCGCGGACCAGATTGATGTTGCCGCCAATGAATGCATCCGGATTGACCCGCAGCAACGCCATCATCGTCTGATTGAGGGTGTACCCGGAAACCCGGTTCTCGGCCGCGATTTGCGACAGCGTCTGTCCGCGTTGCACCGTCATGCTGCCATCGGCGGCGGTGGCATGGGCTGGAGGGGACGCGGACGATGTTCGGGTCGGCGGCGGCGTGACGGCCGCGGGTGTCTGCGCTTGCGGACGTGCCGGCGGCGGTACGGGTGGCGTGGGTGGCGTGGGTGGCGTGCGGCTGCCACTGGCGGCGGTATTGCCCCAGTCGTCGTCGGCCGCGGCCGGAGCCGTGGCCGGCCTGACGACATTGTCGCCCGCGCCTGTCGAAGGCCCCTGGATCACAGGCTGGTTGATCGCCGCAGCGGTCTGCGGAGCGCTCAGAAGCGCGGAGTATTCGCGTACCAGACGGCCCTGTCCCCACTCCACATCGATCAGGAAGCCGACAGCATCGGTATTCACCGGCGCACTGCCGGTGACCCGGATGACCGCCTGTCCCTGTGCGTTCTGGGTGATCTGGAACTGCAGGTTCTTGACGATGTCGTCCGGCGGTGCCAGCCCGACACGGGCGAAGGTGTCGGCGGACGCCAGCCGCGCGCGCGCCGCTTCGAGCTCGCCGGGCGCGTTGGAAACGATCGGAATCTCCGCCAGCAACGGCTGGCCCGGCCGGGACAGCACCCGGATCTCGCCCAGCCCCAGCGCCATGGCGCTGCAGCTGACCAGCGCAAGCAATATCGCGACCCACCGATACCCAGGACGAATCACGTCCCCTCCTTCGTCTCTATCTGGTTGAATGTGAACGGCACACTGTAACGGATCAACCGCCAGCCGCTACCAGTTCAGCCAATTGCACCGCGTTCAGCGCGGCGCCCTTGCGAATATTGTCGGCCACTATCCACAAGTTTAAACCGCGCGGATGTGAAAGATCGTCACGGATCCGCCCGACATAGACCGGGTCCGTACCGGAGGCGTGCGTGACCGGGGTCGGATAACCGGCGGCCTTGCGCTCGTCGACCACCACCACGCCGGCGGCCTTTCCCAGGATCTCGCGTGCCGCTTCCGGGGTCAGCTTGGTCTTGGTCTCGATATTGACCGCTTCCGAGTGGCCGTAGAACACCGGCACGCGCACCGCGGTCGGATTGACCTGGATGCTGTCGTCGGAAAGGATCTTGCGGGTTTCCCAGACCAGCTTCATCTCCTCCTTGGTGAACCCATTGTCGAGGAAATCGTCGATGTGCGGGATCAGGTTGAAGGCGATCTGCATCGGAAAACGCCGCGGGTCCGGGTCCTGGAAATTCAGGATCGCGGCGGTCTGCCGACCCAGTTCTTCCAGCGCCGAGCGCCCGCCGCCGGAAACCGACTGATAGGTCGCCACATTGATACGCTCGATCCCGGCCGCGCGGTGCAACGGCGCCAGCGCCACCATCAGCTGCATCGTCGAGCAGTTCGGATTGGCGATGATCCCGCGCGGGCGGTTCTTCGCCGCTTCCGGATTGACTTCGGAAACCACCAGCGGTACGTCGTCGTCATAGCGGAAGGCCGAGGAGTTGTCGATCACCACCGCGCCGGCGGCGGCGAACTTCGGCGCATACTCCTTGGAAATGCCGCCGCCCGCCGAGAACAGCGCAATGTCCACCCCCTTCGGATCGAACGTCGCCAGATCGCGCACGGTGATTTTCTTGCCATCGAACTCGATTTCGCTGCCCGCCGAACGCTCGGACGCCAGCGGAACAATCCCGCCGACCGGAAACTTGCGCTCGGCCAGGATGCTCAGCATGGTTTCACCAACGGCACCGGTGGCGCCCACGACGGCGACGGTGAATGCACGATTCTGTTGATTGCTCATAGTCGTCTGGTTTCTTTAAAGTCTGTATGGAATGCGATAGAACGAATGCTGCAAGCGGCGCTCAGGGAACCCGGCGCGAACGCGGGACTCCCTACCGTTTGAGCGATGCGGCATTCACGGGCGTCGGCGGATTTCCCGCCATCGGCCCCTTCCCCAACGCCGCCATCAGATTGGCCACCGCCAGCGCCGCCATGGCCCAGCGAGCCGTCAGACTCGCACTCCCGACATGCGGCGTCAATGTCAGGTTGGGCAATTCCATCAATTCTGGCCGGATCGACGGTTCGTTCTCGAACACATCCAATCCGGCTCCGGCCAGATGTCCGCGCCTCAGCGCATCGACCAGAGCCAGCTCGTCGACCAGCCCGCCGCGGGCGATATTGACCAGCGTGGCGCCATGCTTCATCCGCGCCAGCGCCGCCGCATCGATCAGGTGATGCGCCTCCGGCGAATAGGGCAGCGCCAGCATCAGGTGATCCGCCCGCGCCAGCAGGCCGGAGAAATCCACGTACTGCGATGCAGCTCGCGCTCGGTCGTTTCCGGCAACGGGCGACGGTTGTGATACAGCACGCGCATGCCGAATCCCGCCGCACGCCGCGCGATCGCCTGACCGATCCGCCCCATACCCAGAATGCCGAGCGTGCGACCATGCAGATCGGTGCCCAGCAGCGTGTCGAAGGACCATTGCCGCCATTGGCCCGCACGGACCATGCGATCGCCCTCGGCGATGCGGCGCGCCACCGCCAGCATCAGCGCAAAGCCGAAATCGGCGGTGGTTTCGGTCAGGACATCCGGGGTATTGGTGACCAGGATGCCGGCCGCGCTCAGCGCATCGACATCCAGATTGTTGTAGCCGACGCCGACATTGGCGATGACCTTCAGTCGCGGGGCATCGGCCACTTCCACCGCGCCGATCCGCTCGTTGAGGGTGACGATCGCGCCATCGGCCGCACGCAGGCGTCCGGCGATATCCGCCGCGGCGTAGGCCGTCACCGAGCGCGCTGCCGACAGATCGAAATCAGCCGCCAGCCGCGCGACGATATCGTCGAACAGCGGTTGCGAGACCCATACATGCGGGCGGAATGATTCGGACACGATGGATCGGCACAACCTATCGGAATGGGAACGAGGTATTTTCATCCATATTCGACGCAAGCTCCAGCGCATCGATTTGCACCGGCAACCATGCCACCATGCGGCGCATGACTCCATCGACCCGCCCGCGTCGCCTGATCGAGCAATTCCTGTTCCCCGCTCCACGCATCAAAGCAGCGGAGTTGAAGGCATGCCTGCAAGGCAAAACAATCCTCGTCACCGGCGCCAGCTACGGCATCGGCGAGGCGCTCGCGCGTCGATTGGCCGCTTGCGGCACGCATCTGCTGCTGGTGGCGCGCAGCGGCGACAAACTGCGGGCGCTGAAAACCGAACTGGCTCAGACCGACAACCGCATCGACATCTTTGCCACCGACCTGACCGACATGGTACAGGTCGACGCCCTGCTTAACTCCATTCGTCGGCAGCATCAGGGCATCGACGTATTCGTCAGCAACGCCGGCAAATCGATCCGGCGTCCCCTGTTCGATTCGTTGCAACGCTTCCACGATTTCGAACGGACCATGCAGCTCAATTACTATGCGCCGGTACGGTTGAGCCTCGCGCTGATTCCCCTGTTGCTGACTCGGGGCGGGCAGATCGTCAACGTCTCGGCGGCCAACGTGCGGCTGGCCCCGGCGCCATTCTGGGCCGCCTACCAGGCTTCCAAATGCGCTTTCGACCAGTGGCTGCGATGCGCCGCTCCGGAACTGGCGGCCCGCGGCGTGGCCTGTTCCAGCGCCTATCTGCCCTTGGTCAGGACGCGCATGATCGAACCTACCGAGGCCTATCGCGATGCGCCGGCGATGTCGGCCGAACAGGCCGCCGCCCTGTTGTGCAAGCTGATGTTGACCCGGAAACCGGGCTGCTCGCCCTGGTGGCTGGGACCCGGCCAATGGGCCTCCCTGCTGATGGGCGGGGTCTGGTCACGGCTCGCCGAGCGCCATCTGCGAAGGACGCGGCATGGTTGACACCTTGCGCGCGTTGCGGCGCAGCGGTCTGCTGGGCTTGCGCGGACTGCGGGCGCTGCTGGCCGCATTCCGCGACGAAGGGTTCAACCTGATGGCGCTCTCGTCTCTGGCCCGCCGACTGCACCCGCACGCCACGGCGGTGCGCGACGAACGTGAAGCCGTCAGCTATCCGCAACTGCATTCGCAGGCACGCATCCTGGCGGGACGACTCGCTTCCGCCTGCTCGCTCGGCGCCGGCAGCCGCGTCGCCATCATGACCCGCAATCATCTGTCGCAGGTTCGTGCGCTGCTGGCCTGTTCGGCGCTGGGCTGCGACATCTACCTGCTGAACGACCGGATCGGCCCGGCGCAACTGGAAACACTGTGCCAACGATACGGCTTCGCCCTGATCGTCCATGATGCGGACCGCCCGCTCGATCTTGCCGGCATTTCCGCCATGCCCGCCCACGGCGAACAAGGCGATTCGATCGACCGCCTGAGCCGCGGCGCGGAAACCGGATTCCGCCGCATGCGCCAGGGACGCCTCGTGGTGCTGACCAGCGGCAGCGGCGGACAACCGAAAGCGGCCGCCCGCCGTCCTTCGCTGTCCGGTTTCATCCCGCCTTTCCTCTATCTGCTGAAAACGCTGCGCCTGGCCGAATACCGCAGCGTCCATATCGCCACGCCACTGCACCACGGTTTCGGCCTTGCCGCCTTGTGCACCTCGATCCCGTTGGGCGCCACCATGCATCTGCGCGAACACTTCGATGCGCCGGCCGTCTGCGCCCTGATCCGGGAACAACGGATAGAAGCAATCACCCTGGTGCCACTGATGCTGGCGCGAATGCTGGAGACCGACGCGGAGGCGTTGCGCTCGCTGAAATGCGTGATGAGCGGAGGCACCAGCATCGCGCCCTCATTGGTCGAACAGTGTCAGCGGCAACTGGGCGATGTGCTGTTCAACCTGTACGGAAGCTCGGAAGCCGGCGTCTGCATCCTGGCCACGCCGCGGGATCTGCGTCTCCATCCCGACACGCTAGGCCGACGCATCGTCGGTGCGCGCCTGCACCTGATCGACCCATCGGGACATCCGGTAGCTCCCGGCATGGACGGACAATTGTGCGTCCGCAGCGGCTGGTCGACCGGCGGCCGTGGCTGGATCGAAACCGGCGACCGCATCCGCCGCGACTCCCAAGGCTATTGCTATCTGCGCGGGCGCATCGACGATATGGTCATTTCCGGCGGCGAGAACGTCTACCCGGTCGAACTGGAGAAGTTGCTGCTGCAACATCCGGCCGTCATCGAAACAGCGGTTATCGGCATCGACGACCCCGAGTTCGGACAAAGGCTGTGCGCTTTTGTCGCATTGCGCGAGTCGCATTCCGCATCGGCGGAAACGCTGACTGGCTGGCTGAAGTCGCGCGCCACGCGTCATCAGGTTCCGAAGGAAATCCGCTTCATCGATGCAATTCCGACCACGGCGTCAGGCAAGCCGGACAAGCAATGGCTCGCTCGTGTCCGCGAGGCGACCAGCTAGCCCGCACCCATTGCCGGACGAATCGAGTTTCCGGCATATGGCGGGAAACCCGACCCCCCGTCAGTCGAGACCGTCCCCGGAGGAAATGCGCGGCCGCACCGGACCGACATCGGCGCACTGCGCGCGATGCAGCAGGGCCAGATCCATCAGCACCAATGCCATCATCGCCTCCGCGATCGGAGTGGCGCGGATGCCGACACAGGGATCGTGCCTGCCCTTGGTCACCACCTCGATCTCGTTGCCGTCCACGTCCAGGCTGCGCGCGGGCAGCCGCAGGCTGGAAGTCGGCTTCAGCGCGATCGAGGCGCGAACCTGCTGACCGGTCGATATGCCGCCCAGCACGCCGCCGGCGTGATTGGACAGGAATCCATCACGGGTCATCCCGTCGCGATGCTCGCTGCCCAGTTGCACGACCGATGCGAACCCGTCGCCGATCTCCACGCCCTTGACCGCATTGATGCTCATCAGCGCCGCGGCCAGCTCACCATCGAGCTTGCCGTAAACCGGCCCGCCCCAGCCGGGCGGCACATTGTCGGCCACGACATTGACGCGCGCGCCGACCGAGTCGCCGGACTTGCGCAACGCATCCATGTACTCCTCCAGTTCCGGAACCTGTTCGGCGCAGGGCCAGAAGAATGCATTGCCTTCGACCGCATTCCAGTCGAAGCCTTGCGGAACGATCGGCCCCAACTGCGCGAGAAAACCGCGAATGCCGATGCCATAACGCTGCGCCAGCCATTTCTTGGCGATCACCGCCGCCGCGACACGCACCGTGGTTTCGCGCGCCGACGAACGCCCGCCGCCGCGCGGATCGCGAATGCCGTATTTCTGCCAGTAGGCGTAATCGGCATGGCCGGGACGGAACTGCCGGGCGATATCCGCATAGTCCTTGCTGCGCGCATCGGTATTGCGGATCAAAAGCGCGATCGGGGTTCCCGTGGTCTGCCCCTCGAAGACGCCGCTGAGGATCTCGACTTCGTCCTTTTCCCGGCGCGCCGAGGTATGCCGCGACTTGCCGGTGGCGCGCCGTTCCAGGTCGTGCCGGAACGCCTCCGGCGCGATTTCCAGACCCGGAGGGCAGCCATCGATCACGCAACCGATCGCGGGACCATGCGACTCGCCGAAGGTGGTGACCGAGAACAGTTTGCCGAAAGTGTTGCTGGACATCGCTGGAAACTCCCAGGGTTCACGGGAATGATGAAAAAGCGGACGCGCCGCTCATTGTCCCCGAATCCGGCCGGGAAGAGGCGATGCCCGCCGCATCGCCTATGCGCACCACCGATCATCCACGGGCGTCGGCCAGCTTGCCGATCCGCGCGTTGTGTTCGATCAGTTCGGCGCATTCCACCACGAAGACGCCCATCTGCCCGACCCGGAACTCGACCCAGGCGAACTCGACCTCGGGCAACAGCGCCGCCAGGGCGCGCTCGGATTCGCCCACCTCGCAGATCAGCAGGCCTTCCTCGCGCAGATGCATCGGCGCATCGCGGAGTATCCGCAGCGCCAGATCCAGGCCATCATCGCCGGCGCGCAGTCCCAGCGCCGGTTCGTGCGAATACTCCGGCGGCAACGCATCGGTCTCGTCGTTGGTGACATAAGGCGGATTGGCGACGATCAGGTCGTAGTGTTCGCCGGTCAGTTGCGCGAACAGATCGGATTCCACCAGCCGCACATTGCCGGCATGCAGCCGGGACTTGTTCTCGGCCGCCAACGCCAGCGCATCGTCGCTGATGTCGGCGCCATCGATCTGCCAATCCGGGTTGTAATGCGCCATCGCGATGGCGATGCAGCCGGAACCGGTGCACAGGTCCAGCGCACGTCGCACCTGGCGGCCAGCCAGCCACGGTTCGAACCCGGCCTCGATCATTTCGGCGATCGGCGAGCGCGGCACCAGCGCACGCGGATCGCTCTTGAAACTCAGGCCCGCGAACCAGGTTTCGCCGGTCAGATACGAGGCGGGAATGCGCTCGTCGATACGACGTTCGAACAGGGCCAGCACCTGCGCCTTTTCCGTCGCCGTCAATCGCGCCTGGCCGTAAGCCGGTCCTAGATCGGGCGGCAGATGCAACGCGTGCAGGGTCAGCTGGGTCGCTTCGTCGAGTGCGTTGTCGTAGCTGTGCCCGAAGGCGAGTCCGGCCGCATTGAAGCGGCTGGCGCCATATCGGATCAGATCGATGATCGTATGCAGTTCGGCGACCGGATCGGCGGTCATGGCGGCGTTCCGTGGGAATCGGGCGCCAATTATAGGCGCTGCCATAGGCGCTGCGGCTATCATTGCGGGCAATCCATCCATGATCCGCGCATGTCCACACCGCCCAAACACCATTGGCTGATCGTCGCCATCGTTGCCGTTGCCGTGCTGTTCGGCGCATGGCTTTATCTGCGTCCCGGTCATCCACGACCTTCCAGGCCGGCGACCCAGACCATCACCTGGCATGGCGAGCCGCGCGCACTGCCCGATTTCCGGCTGAATGGCGCCGAGGGCGCAAGCGTGACGCCGGCGACGCTGCGAGGGCATTGGACACTGGTATTCCTGGGCTTCACTTCCTGCCCCGACATCTGTCCCACCACCCTGCTGGATATGGCCAAGGCGCAGAACCGGTGGCATTCGCTGCCAGAGGCCACGCGTCCGCTGCTGCTGTTCGTCTCCGCCGATCCGGAACGCGACGATCTGCCGCGACTGGCCGGATATGCCCGTGCCTTTCACGAGGACACCATCGCCGCCACGGCCGACATCCCGACCCTGGAGCGCTTCATCAAGCCGCTCGGACTGGTGTTCATGAAAGTGCCCAACAAGGGCTATCCGGAAAATCCGCTGGACTACACCATCGACCATTCGGCCAATGTCGCCGTGCTCGATCCGCAGGGCCGCCTGGCCGGCGCGATCCGCGCGCCGCTCGACCCGGAAGCCATTGCTGAGGACCTGCGCAAACTGACGCAGGACACCACCCCATGAGCATCGTCACCGCTCTGACCTGGGTCCTGCCGCATCGCCTGCTGTCTTCGATGGCGCGCAAGTTGGCTTATTCGCAGTGTCCCCGCCTGAAGCAATGGCTGATCGATACCGTCATCCGCCGCTTCCATGTGGACATGGACGAGGCGGCGATCTCCGATCCCGCCGCCTATCCCAGCTTCAACGCCTTTTTCACCCGCGAACTGAAACCCGGTGCACGCGTGCCGGATCCCGATGCGCATACGCTGCTGATGCCCGCCGACGGACATATCAGCCAATGCGGCGCCATCGAGCAGGGCCGCATCTTCCAGGCCAAGGGGCATTCCTTCGCCGCCGCCGAACTGCTGGGCGACGCCGCCGCGGCCGAGCCGTTCAACGGTGGGCTGTTCGCCACGGTCTATCTGTCGCCGCGCGACTATCATCGTGTCCACATGCCCTGGAGCGGACGCCTGTGCGAAACCGTGCACGTCCCCGGCCGTCTGTTCAGCGTCGGCACCGACGCGGTCAAAAACGTGCCGCGCCTGTTCGCGCGCAATGAACGGCTGGTATGCCACTTCGATACCGATTTCGGTCCGATGACGCTGGTCATGGTCGGCGCGATGCTGGTCTCCGGCATCGAAACCGTCTGGAGCGGCGTCGAGATTCCCCGCTACGGCGACCGTATCCATCACAAGGATTACCGCGACTGCGACATCGTTCTGCAACGCTTCGCCGAAATGGCGCGATTCAATTACGGATCGACCGTGATCGTGTTGCTGCCGCCCGGCGCGGCGGAACTGATGCCGCAGTTGCAGGCCGAATCGCCGGTCAGGCTGGGACAGGCGCTGGCCCGCAGAACCGGCCAACCATAGCGCCGAACTCGCCAAAAGGGGAGTGGTGTCGGACACAGCGCGCGCGTGGCAATGCGGGATCGCGGAATGTCCGGGCATTCTGCCCGATCGCCGCTATTGCGAACCTCGCTTTGCTGGGCGGATGCGGCAAGAAAAGCGCGCAGGAACGAGCGGGACATCGGCGCGGCACGCAACCATCGAGCGCCAACGGTGACTGTCGAATCCGCCGCGCAATCCGTTCCGGAAAACGATCGCCCCGCCACCGCTTTCAGCGCATGCCCGACTCAGTTCGCCGCGGTCGCGCCGCACTCGCCCAGCCAGCCGGCTTCCCGCATCGCCTTGATCACATCACGAGCCTGCTTGTCCTCATTGGGAGTCCGGCCACTGAAGAAACCGGGAATCCGCTCCGCCTTGGCCTGCCACAGCAACGAGTCGCTTTCGCGGACATCGAACAGCCGATAGCGGAAGCTGGCCTCCTGCAGGTCGCTGCCCTTGACCTTGATATGCACCAGTTCGGTCATGAACACATAGTGGGCTTCCTGTTCGGTGACCGCTTCGCGCACATCCCTCGCGTCGCCACTCCATGCGTTCAGCTCGGTCAGCTTTTCGATGGCCTTGTCGCTGAGCGTATCCAGGCGACCGGGCAGCAGGACGCCACAGGCGCGCAGGTGGCTCTCCAGCGCACCGATCACCGCGCGACTCTCGGTGCTGGCCTGGTTGCTGGCCTGTCCTATCCGCTCCAGCTCCTGCTCGTTCCAGAACAGTACCCGCTCGATCGGCTTGCCCTCGTGCCGGGGCGTCACATCCTCGACCGTGATGAAGTCGTCGTAGTGGCTGCGCAGCATGCGTCCGAACAATCCTGCTGCCACAAACAGCAGGATCACGACGACAAAAATGCCGCGAGCGATACGCAATAGACGACCCGCGCCGCGGCCGGCTTGTGACTGATTCATCGATTCCCCTTGGTTCACATCCACGCCTGCCCTTACGTCCGGGTCCGAAACGGCGCGGTTCGGAATACATCCACTGCCCAAGCATAAGCCGCATGACGGGAAAATCGATGAAAATTTCGACAACAGCAATGAAGATCACCACCATTATGCGATACAGGCCTCAATCGGGCACGACATTGGTGACAAACGGAATCCCGCAGCGCCCCCTTACGCAACGGACATCACCATCGCCATTCGGGTAGACTTCCGATTCCCCCGTATCGTCCGGTTTCAGATGAACCAGAACTTCCTAGACTTCGAGCAGCCCATCGCCGACCTGGAGAACAAGATCCAGGAACTGCGTAGCGCCAGCACGGGTCCGGCAGTCAACGTCGAAGCCGAAGTCCACACCTTGCAGGACAAGCTGCGTCAGCGCACCGCGCAGATTTTCCGCGACCTGACGCCCTGGCAGGTATCGCAACTGGCCAGGCACCCGGCGCGGCCCTATACGATGGACTACCTGCGCATCTTCTGCGACGGATTCCAGGAGCTGGCCGGCGACCGCGCCTACAGCGACGACAAGGCCATCGTCGGCGGCCTGGGCCGGATCGGCGGCCGCAGCGTGATGATCATCGGCCACCAGAAGGGCCGCGACACCAAGGAAAAGATCAAGCGCAACTTCGGCATGCCGCGCCCCGAGGGCTATCGCAAGGCGCTGCGCCTGATGAAGATGGCCGAACGCTTCAAGCTGCCGTTACTGACCTTCATCGACACGCCGGGCGCCTATCCCGGCATCGGTGCCGAGGAACGCGGCCAGTCCGAAGCCATCGCCCGCAACCTGCTGGAAATGGCCGAGCTGAAGATTCCGGTCATCTGCACCATCATCGGCGAAGGCGGCTCCGGCGGCGCCCTCGCCATCGGCGTCGGCGATCGCACGCTGATGCTCGAATACAGCACCTACTCGGTGATCACGCCCGAGGGCTGTGCCTCCATCCTGTGGAAGTCCGCCGACAAGGCCAAGGACGCCGCCCAGCAGATGGGCCTGACCGCGCCAAGGCTGCTGGAGCTGGGCCTGGTCGACAAGATGATCCGCGAACCCATCGGCGGCGCGCATCGCAATCCGCAGCAGATGGGCAAGCGCCTGAAGGCGGTGCTGCTGAACGAAATCGATGCCCTGCAGGAACTCTCCGTCGAGACCCTGCTCGAGCGCCGCTACCAGCGGCTGCACAGTTACGGCGTGTACCAGGCCGCCTGACAGCCAATACCGGTCCGGCGTCACGATGCATCGCCAGCGTCAGCGCGGCTGTCATTGTCCGCTGCGGTGAAGACGATGACAGGCCCGTCGTCGTCCGTACCGGTCCCGGCCAATTCTTCGCCACGCCAAGGTGCGGATACCTGCCGCCGATCCGGATGACTGCCACGCTCTGCGCTGGCTATTGATTCCACCGAACCGGAGCCAATGACCCGCCCGGAATCGGTCGAAAGTGCGGTTCAGGACCAGTCCGTTCACGGCCCTTGATGGCCCGCCTTATACTCGACCGGCCACACCGGCGGGGATGGCGCCGAACAGTCCGATGCCGGGACTCACAGGGGAAGACATGAAGCCGATCTTGAAAATGGCAATCGTCGTACTGCCGCTCCTGCCGACCACATCGGTATATGCACGGGATGCGGGCTGGATCGTGGACAAGCCAGCGTTCGACATCCCTGCCGAACTGATCGTCATCGCCGACAACATATGCCAGTCCGCACTGCAGAACCCGCGCGTTCCCGTCATGGAACTACAGTCGATTCTGGACACCGAAAGCAGGGCCATCCATGTCGCCCTGCAGGACCCGCAGACACTGGATCAAGCCGTCGCGCGCGCCGCAGCACTGCGCGACCGCCTGGGGCCTCTGGAGCGCCTGCCCTCGGTCGAACTGCAATTCGTGCTGGCTATGCTTGCCGAACGTACCCACGACGACGCGGCGCTGCATCTGTACCGTGCGACCGGACAGGTATTGCTGGCGCGGATGGAAGTACGCGGTCTGGGCCAGAGCAGCGAAGAGGCGCTGCGTCCCTGCCTGATCGAAAACGAATACTCCTGGTTGCAGATTCGCGCCAATTTCAGCAAACACCACTCGCAGCGGGTAGAGACGGAGGATGGACGCGCTTTCGACGTGCTGGAGATCGACGATGCGCAGGGACAACGGCGCACGGTGTATTTCGATGTGACTCCACTGTTCGAGGCTTACGACCGCGCACCGGGCAATCGGGGAAACTGATGCGCGATGGCGGAAACCATACGGGATTCCCCCGGCGCTCCAGCACGCTTCCGGTCGCACTGCAAAAACGGGACTTCGGACAATGAATCACTGGCGCATGCCGCTGATCGTGGCGCTGATCCTGATTCCGGCACTTCCGCTCGCTGCGGCGGGAATCCTCTACCAGTACGCTGCGGCGCAGACTCCGGTTGATCTGAAGCCCGGCAACACGCAGTACTCCGACGAAGCGCGCCAGATATATTGGCGTCTGCTCGGCGGTTCGGAACACGGAATCGAAATACGACGGACGGATGCCGCATCGTATCTGGCCTCCGTATTCCTGCTCCCCGACTTTGCACGATCCACGCCCGATATCGCCGTTCTGCAAAACGCCAGCCGTCTGAACTGCGGTTCCATTGTGACCGATCGCCGGCACGGCAATCTGTTGCGTCATCTGATCGAGTTTGCATGCGCAATCCGGATCAGCCACGAATGGACGCCGGAACAGATCATCGATACGACGCTGGATCGGGCCGGATACGGACGCGATGCCACGAGCTTGAGCACGGCGGCAATGGCGTACTACGGAAAAGACATCGAGGCACTGACATCGGCGCAGTTACTGGCGCTGCTGGTCCTGACGCATGGCTATTCCTTTCTCGATCCCGACTGCCATCCGGAGCGATTCGCGCGGCACTACCACTTGCTCGCGCAGCGGGGCGGCTTCGCCGGGGACGACATGACACTCGATGCTGCACTGCAAGACATGCAGCGCACCCCCTGTTCGAAACCGTCGACGCATTGACTCGATACCCGTCCGTTCGTGCCGATCACAGCAGTTTATGCGGACCTGGATTCGCGGTATCGCAATCTCCGCAGCGCAGCAAAAAATTCCCGGATAACAGCGCATTGGGGGAATGACGGAAATCAAGTGCAGGCCGCGGTGACTCGCGTTATGGTGTGGAAGCGCGGCCGTTTAGGAAAGGATGGGACCCCGTCATGAGCACCTATCGTCTTCAATCCGTTTTCCGTCCCAAGTCCGTCGCCGTGGTCGGCGGCAGCCCGCGCGAACGTTCGGTCGGCCGCGCCGTTTTCCGCAACCTTCGCGAGGCCGGATTTCCCGGCGACATCGCCTGGATCAATCCGCGCTACCCCGAGCTCGACGGTGTCGCCACCTTCCCGGATTTCGACAGTCTGCCGTGGAAACCGGAGCTGGTCGTCATCACTTCCCCCGCCGCCAGTGTGCTCCAGGTCGCACGCGAGGCGGCGGCCAAGGGCGCGGCGGCGGCCATCGTCATCACCACCGGTCTGGGACAGGGCCCCGGATCGCTGGCAGCCGAACTGGAGGCGGTCGGCCGCGCCGAAGGCCTGCGCATTCTCGGGCCGAACTGCCTGGGCGTGGCTTCGCCGCATGCATACCTCAATGCCAGCATCGCCAGCCATTCGCCGCAACCCGGCGATCTGGCGCTGATCTCGCAATCCGGCGCGGTGGCGGCCAGTCTGGTCGAATGGAGCGCCACGCGCGGCATCGGTTTCTCGGCGCTGGCCTCGCTGGGAGATTCATTCGATGTCGACTTCAGCGACCTGCTGGATTTCTTCGCCACCGACCCAAATACCCGCGCGATCCTGCTGTCGGTCGAGTCGATCAAGAATGCACGCAAGTTCATGTCCGCCGCACGCGCCGCCGCGCGCCTGAAACCGGTGGTCGTGGTCAAATCAGGACGTTACGCCAAGCTGGCGATCACGCCCGGTTCGACCCATATGCGCGCGCTGGCGTCGCCGGACGCGGTCCACGATGCCGCCTTCCGCCGCGCCGGCCTGCTGCGCGTGCACACGCTGGACGAACTGTTCAACGCCGCCGAAACCCTGGGACGGCTGCGCACGTTCCCGGGCCGGAGGCTGGCGATCCTGGCCAATGGCGGCGGTGTCGGCATGCTGGCCGCGGACCGGTTGGCCGACCTCGGCGGCACGTTGGCCGGCCTCTCCGGGAAAACCATGGAAAGCCTGGACCAGGCATTGCCGCTGGGGTGGTCGCGCTCCAATCCCGTGGACATCATCACCGATGCCGGCGGCGAGCGTTATGCGGCCGCCATCGAGGCGCTGGTCAGCGATACCGAAAACGATGCCGTGCTGGTAATCAATGTACCGACCGCATTGTCGTCCTCCGCCGAAGCCGCGCATGCATTGATCGAAACGCTACGCAAGCCGCGTCCGTCTTCGCGCACGAAACCCGTATTCGCGGTCTGGCTGGGCAACGACCGCCAGGCCATCGACGCCATCCACGAAGCGCGCATTCCCGCCTATCCGAGCGAATCGGATGCGGTCAACGGTTTCATGCATCTGGTCGGCTATCGCGAAGCGCAGACGGCGTTGATGGAAACGCCGCCGAGCATGCCAGAAGACGCCATCGCCAACGTCGCGCAGGCGCGCGCGTTGATCGAAGACGCGCTGGCCCGCAACCAGCAATGGCTGGATCCGATCGCGGTCACGCAACTGCTGGCCGCCTACGGCATTCCAACCGCACCGGTCGAACTCGCCCGCGACGCCGACGAAGCCGCGCGGCTGGCCGTGCCCCTGCTCGAAGCCGGATCGGGCGTCACCGTCAAGATCCACTCGGCGGATATTCCGCACAAATCCGATATCGACGGCGTGCGCCTGAACCTGCTCAACGAACAGGCCGTACGCGAAGCCGCCGAAGGCATCCTCGAACGCGCCCGCGCGGCGCATCCGGATGCGCGCATCGATGGCGTGCTGGTACAGCCGATGATCGTCCGCTCCAAGGCACGCGAGCTGATCGCCGGCATCGCCGACGACGATACCTTCGGCCCCGTCATCGTCTTCGGTCGCGGCGGCACCGCCGTGGAAGTCATCGACGACAAGGCGCTGGCGCTGCCGCCGCTGGATCTGCGGCTGGCGCACGAGCAGATTTCGCGTACCCGCGTAGCGCGGATACTCAAGGCCTATCGCGACGTTCCCGCCGCCGACGAACGCGCGGTGGCGCTGATGCTGGTCAAGCTGGCGCAGATGGCGGCCGACTTCCCTGAGATCAAGGAACTGGACATCAACCCGTTGCTGGCCGACAGGGACGGCATCATCGCGGTCGATGCGCGCATGCTGATCGCACCGTCACGACAGTTGCACAAAGGTCGCGGACATCCGCGTTTCGCGGTCTTCCCCTACCCGAACGAATGGGAACGGACCATCACCCTGTCCGATGGCGCCGGGGTCTTCATCCGTCCGGTGCGGCCGGAAGACGACGGCATGTTCCGGCAATTCCTGACCAAGGTCACCGAGGAAGACCTGCGGCTGCGTTTCTTCCAGACGCTGAAATATTTCAGCCACGAATTCATCGCACGCCTGACCCAGCTCGACTATGCGCGCTCGATCGCACTGGCGGCGATCGATCCCGGCACCGGCGAGATGCTGGGTGCGGTACGGCTGCATGCCGACGCGGACTATGACAAGGGCGAGTACGGCATCCTGGTCCGCTCCGACCAGAAAGGACGGGGACTGGGCTGGAAGTTGATGAAGATCATGATCGAGTATGCGCACTGGCAAGGACTGCGAGTGGTGCAAGGGCAGGTATTGCGGGAAAACCGCGGCATGCTGGGCATGTGCGAACACCTCGGTTTCAGCCTCGCCACCGATCCGGAAGACCCGTCGATCACCACCGTCACATTACCGGTCCAGGAAAGGTCCGCACGACACGATGATCCGTCCGCAGCATCCGCTGATCAGGCCTGATATCCAGGACCCTGCATACCCTCTCGCCCCAAAGCCCCTCCACCGGCACGCCTGAAGGATGCCGCGACGCTCGGAGCGCCCATGCGCGGCCTATCAGAATCGCCGCATCCGGCCATCGGCCCACAGACGGGCTGTCCGGCAGCGACATGATCGCTTGTCCATTTGACACAACCATCCAGATAGCCTATCAATCGACTCCATCAGGAGACGGCTCGCCTCGACCGGACCACAGGCATATGGGGATTTTCATGCAAAGAGGAATAACGCTGCTCGCTATGCTGTTACTAGCAAGCGGGCTACCCGGTTGCGATTCGTATTCCGAACACCGCCTGCAACAGCAGATCGCACGGACAGTGCGTCACAATCCCAATCCACAGCATAACTACCGCCTCACATTGACGCTGCACGATGCCCCCGGCCCTTTCCTGAAAGTCCGGGGCGTCAGGAAAACGATAAGCAATGTGGCTACAAGGCACCTATCACCAAGATAGTAGAACCTATCTCAAAATCGTGAACTGGCACGGAAGGTCTGTAAAATAGGCAAATGCTGAAGATTTCCGACGCGTACTGGGACCGGATCAAACATCACTTTCCGGAGGAGAACATTCCGGATGACTGTCCTGGCCGCAAGCCGGTGCCCACCAGACAGGTGCTCGATGCGGTGCTGTGGATTCTGAACACGGGCGCACACTGGAAGATGCTTCCGCAGTCGTATCCGAACTACAAGACGGTACATCGGCGCTTCCAGGCGTGGGCGCAGCAGGAGGTTCTGCGTAGCATCCTGACCGATCTGGCGAACGAGCTGCGTGAGCAGGACTTGTTGGATACTTCCGAGTGTTACATCGACGCGACCTTTGCCAACGGTCGCGGTGGCGGGCTGGAGATTGGTAACACGAAGTGTGGAAAAGGCGTAAAA